>CASDVD010000111.1 GCA_949284155.1 uncultured bacterium
CGGCATATCATGCTTGACTTGGGGAGTTGAAATGTTATCATTTCAGAATAAAGATTAGTTTACGCCACCAACCTAAGCTAATTTAAGAAGGAAAAGACAATGTCAATAAATTTGAAAAACAAACAAGAAATCATTAAAGAACACGGCAAAAATGAAAAAGATTCAGGCTCTGCTAATGTTCAGGTTGTAATGCTCAGCCAAAAAATCAATGAATTAACAGAACACCTGAAAAACAATAAAAAAGATTTTCAAGGCAGACGTGGACTTTTAATGATGGTAGGTAAAAGAAAAAGACTTCTTACTTACATCAAAAAACAAAACCTCGAAGAATACAGAGCATTGATTAAAAAATTAGGTTTAAGAGGTTAATCTTCAAATTTAAAAAAGCTCCCTTTTCGGGGAGCTTTTTTATTGCAATATTCATTTATTTCAGACCTTTAATTCTTTCTTCCGGTTCTGAAATAGAAGTTATTCTGAGGCCGAAATTATCTTCAATAACAACAACTTCGCCATTCGCAATATGTTTTCCGTTCGCATAGAGTTCAACCTGTTCACCGGCAATTTTATCCAGTTCAACAATAGAACCTCTGGTGAGTTCAAGAACTTTTTTAACAGGAAGCTGGCAGCGCCCGAGTTCAACAGTCAGCTCCAATTTAATATCCATTAAAAGTTCAAGATTTTTGTTGGTATCGGTATTTGTTGGAGTGTAGCTGTCAAAAGCCGTAAATTCCACCGGACGAACAGTAACAGGCTCATCATAATTTCTGCCTGTGTCCTCTATCTTTACTTCTTGAGGCTCAGATGTATTGTCACCATTAGATTGCGACACTTGAGCAGCCTCTAAGTTTTCAAAGGCAGGTTCTGCAGAAATTTCTTCAGGAGCAGACTGATTATCCTGATTAAAATTTTCGTTATTTATATTATCGTCTGACATTTGAAGTCCTTTCTATAAAAATTGTTTTAGCGTATTAACATAGTCATCATATCTGTCAGTAATTTTTACACAGACTTTGTTTTTAATTTTCCCGGGCCGAGCGTAAAACTTGCGCTCGCCGTTCACTTTAACTATCAAATCGTCTGTACAAAGATTATCCAATTTTATAACGTCACCGGCCTTTAAGGCAAGAACATCAGCAAAAGAAAGTTCAGTTTGTCCAAAAAGAACACTCACATCAATGAAAGAAGTATTCAATTTTTCAATCATTTTTTTTCTTTCTTCAGAAGTTGCAATAAGCCCTTTTGTTTGGAAGATATGTTGTGTGGTCAATTGTTCCAGAAGATTTTCCAAAACAGGATAAGGATAACAGATGCTAATCAAACCGTAATGCTGACGGGCAATATGCATTTCAAAAGTAACAAGAGCCACAATCTCTCCGGCCGAAGCTATCTGTATACCGGAATAATTGCTGTCCAGGCCAATAAGAGAACTTTCTACCGGAATTATATGAGACCATGCATTTTCTAAAGTCTGGATACTTCTTTCAATCATTTTTTTAACGAGAGATTCTTCAATATCAGTAAGCTCCCGATTATTTTGTTCTATAGAACCAACACCGCCCAGCATTCTGTCAACAATACTGGATAGAACTTCAAAGCTAATCCCCATAAGAATTTGTCCCGGTAAAGGATTCAATTCAAAAACAGCGAGCGAAACAGGATTCGGTATTGAGTTCATGAACTCGTCATAAGTTAACTGGTCAACTGAAACCACATCCAATTCAATCTGCATACGAAGATATGCTGTCAAAACCATGGAAAGCTGTCTTGAAAATTCACGATGAATATCCTGCAGCCCTCTTAAATGGTCTTTTGAAAATTTATCAGGACGTCTGAAATTATATAATTTGTATCCTCTTTTGGTCTCTTCTTGAGCTTCTGTATCTTTCAACAGCTCCTTATCATCAAAATCAATGATATAAGAACCTGTTTCATCGTTGAAAGTATTTTCTTCACCAGTTTGAGGAATTCTGCCGGAATCCAATTTGAATCTCCTTTATCAATTACTGCATTATGAATTCGCCAAAGCTGACTCTCATAACTTCCCGTTCACCGTCAAAAACATCATTTACCGCATCAGTGATTTCTTGTTTAGCGAGTTCTTTTCCCGCTACAGTAGCAAGTTCTTGAGAATTTTTACTTGTCATAACAGTTATTATAGCATCTCTTATAGCAGGTCTGTATTGTTCCATTTCAGCAAGGAGCGGATTAGTTTTTTCACCATGCCCGCCGCTCGGAGCAGATGTATCAACACCATGAGGATTTGTGACTTCGATTGCGACGCTTATCTTCAAAAATCTTCTCGGGTTGACATCACTCAGGTTCATTGTAAACTCGCCCAAATCAAGAATAATCCCTTTTTCCGGCCTGTTTAATCTTGCTTCTTCATCGAGTCCCATGCCATCTGCCGTCACGGTCTTTAATTGAGATTTAAGCAAATTCTGCTGCAGGAAGTAATTAGCCCCGACAAAAATTCCGCAAACGATAGATGTTACTATTATATTTGCAAATATAGAACCTTTTTTTTCGGGTTTATTATCATTAGGTTTTATTTCAGGTTCTTTCTTAGATAAAGGTTTAGTCATTTTTAACTCCAACTTATTGTTTATTATCAGAACTTAATATTATTATATCAACTCTGCGGTTTTTTGCCCGTCCTTCCGGTGTATCGTTTGATGAAACCGGCATATACTCTCCGTAACCGACAGCAGAGAATCTTCCTGCTGAAAATTCATGTGTCTGAGTCAGATATGAAATTATGTTAGTCGCTCTTGCTGTTGAAAGTTCCCAGTTTGAAGGATATTTTTCCGTTCTAATAGGGCTGGAATCTGTATGCCCTTCAATAACCACCGGATTTTCAAATGTGCTGAGAGTTTGCGCAATTTTATCCAGTTCAGCCTTTGCTTCCGGTTTTATTATAGCAGAACCCAGGTCAAAAAGCATATTATCATTAAGCCTTATTACTATTCCTCGTTTTTCTTTAAAAAATATTACGGAATCATCAAGTTGTGAATTTGCTTTCAATTCTTTCATAATAAGCTCAGGCGGCAATATCTCTTTATCTGCCGGATTTTGCGGTTCCTCTTCAGCAGATTTTTGTGCCGCATTTTGTGTCTGTGAAACAAACACTTTTTCTAAAGATTTGTTCACATCTTTAATCTTAGATTCACCCATGGACGATGCGGCATACAGAACCATAAAAAGCGCCAGCAGCATTGTTATAAAGTCTGCATATGAGATTACCCAGCGGTTGATATAATCATTTGAATTTGAATAGTAGTCGTTTTGGTTCATCTATCTTGCTCCGCAATGCTCTTTTAAAGAATGATTTTTGTCGTGGTAGTTCAAATATGCAACAAGTTTCTCTTCAATAACTATTGGTGTCTCGCCCATTTGGATAGAAACAATGCCCTGCAATATCACTTCTTTCAAAAGAACTTTTTCTCTCAGGTTTAATTTTAACTTCCCAGCAATAGGAAGAAACAAAAGATTTGCAAATCCGACGCCGTATAAAGTAGACACGAAAGCAGTCGCTATTCCCTGAGCCAAAACTTCCGGCTGCTGAATATAGCTCATAATCTGAATCAAACCCATTACCGCACCAACAATACCAAAAGTCGGAGCATATCCCCCAAATGCCTCAAATACCCGTGAATTAATCAACTCTTCTTCTTCGGTAAATGCTATTTCCGCTTTCAGAATGTCATATATCATTTGCGGATTGTTATAGTCCATTGAAAGCTCTATACCACGCTTAAGGAAAGGATCCTGTATATTTGAAGTAAGCTCGTTCAATGAGAAAAGTCCGTTTCTTTTCGCATAATGAGCAAGATACAAAATCTCATCAATCACTTTTATCTGCGAATGATTTCTGTTAAAAAATACGTCCATTGACGATTTGAAGGCATTAACAAGAGTTGCCGGACTAAAATTCAACAAAGATGCACAAAATGTACCGCCCAGAACAATCAATATAGCTGAAGGCTGGAATAAAGATACCATTGCTGCCGCTTCTGATTCCTGTGTCAGGAAAATTATCACAAATGCAACTATTACTGCAGTTAAAGCTGAAAGATTCAATTTTGCCTCTACTATCCCCAATACTAACAATACTATAATTTCACATTTTTTCTTCAAGGAGTATCCACTAATTAATGTATTTTATTTTTTAACGTTAAGTTTTGTATGATAAAAAATCACAATTTTGGCAACTTTTTAGCTTCAGTTGTTTTACAATAGAAAAAAACGGATAGATACCGGAAATAAAATAAATGTCTCTACGGATAACACCCATTAATATAAATAACATCCCCGCCTCCTTTGCTGCAAAACAGAAAGAATCTGATGCCGCACAAACCCCAATCGGAGCAAAATCTGTTTCTGCCGATGAGTCATACAGACTGCAAGCCGATGAATACATGAAAGCGGGCTACTTCGATAAAGCCGTAAACCTCTATAAACAGGCACTTATTGCCAATCCTGAAAACCATCAGGCAAATTTAAATTTAGCCAAAACTTACAGATTGAACGGAGACTATAAAAATGCAATTCCGTATTTTGAAAAAGCTTCCGCCATCTCGCCTGATGATATTGAATTAAAAACAATACTGGGTGAATGCTACAAATTTAACGGTGAATATAATAAAGCACTGTCCAAATTCAAAGAAGTTTTAAATATTGATTCAACATACGACTATGCAAACAGAAATCTTCTGGATACGCAGAATCTGCTGCTTGCCTGCTACAATCCGGAACAGGCGCAAAAAGAACGCCAAAATGCAGCCGTTAAAAATTTAAACCTGGCCGTCTCAATGGCAGTAAACTTCTTCCCTAAAAAATTCGTTGATAAGCTCCAGGATATTACTGTAACCTTTGATAAAACAGAAAAAATGGGCGGGCGTTCAAACATTGCCCAGTACGAACACGGAAAAAGAAAAATTTCCGTTATGGATGATTATACTTATGCAAATCCTGTGCTTACAGGTACATATATAGCTCATGAATTTGTGCATGGTTATGACAATGACCCTTATACATCCATTCGTGAAGAACAAGATGCCTATAGAACCCAGACAAAATTCTGGCTGAAACATGCAAAAAATATAAAAGATCCGGAAATGGACTATGTAGTTTCACTCTACAAACAATCACCGGAAACCCTGGATAAACGTGTCGCTGAAATATACTATCAACGAGACCCAAACATACCGGAAACATCTTTTAATCATCCCCCGAGAAGCCAAAATGCAGCAGCGGCAAAACTGGGTGCCAATACACGGCCTCTCAGAGCTTATGATGTAATCGTCTAAAAAACAGGTTCCTATGCTTCTTAATTTATCGGAAATTTATCAGTAATTTATTACAAACTATTTTTCTTTCTTCTTAAAACTCTGATTGAATTTTTCCACATTTTCAAGAGCCGGTGCCACAGCCTTTTGTATAATATACTTATGAACAAAATGGTCTATCGGTATGGCCAAACAGCCCAGGGCAATAAATCCGCCCGCTGTTTTCAGCCATCCGAGTTTCATTTCCTTGCCTTTTAAAATCGGACGGAGCGTATCACGTGCAATTTTAACTTTCTTTACAAAATTGGTAATATACTCTTTATCCTGAGGCTTTGCCATAAGACCGGATAAAAGTTCAGCAGCTCTGTTTTTATCCTTCAACAACAATTTGAGACTGTCGCCTTGGTATTTTTCCAAAATCTGCGACTGATACCCTTTTATCTTTTCATCAGGGCTGTTGAGCAATTTCTTAAGTATAAGAGCGGGGTTATCGGTAATTAATTGTTGAACTTTGGTATCTATATTTTTTAGAGCTTTATTGTAATATTTACGGGTTTTTGAATCAAGGGCCGAAAGAGTTTCATCTGTAACAGATTCTAATTTTGTTTGAAGATTATACACCTCATTAATTTTATTTTTAAGAAAATTATCTACATCGGCACGATTTGAAGTTGCAGAAGAGACGGGTCTGTTTGAATGTGTAAAAAATCTCTTAACTTTAGCCCAGACACCTTCTGTTTTTAAATCCTGCTTTGTACCTTCCAAAAGTTTGTCAAAATCTTCATTCAAAATCCTGTCCGTAACTCTGTCAATTCCCTTGCGCAAAGTTCCGTCAGCTTTAATATAATCACCTTTGGCAAATTTTCCCTTGTCAAAATCACTCAAAATTTTTCCGTACAATTCTTCTTGTGCGCTTGCAGTCAAATTTGAGCCATCGTATTTAGTAGCAAATCCTGCAATATTCTGCCCCATTTTAACAGCAGCAGTGGGAAGAATAACACTGGCAAGAGCCTGAAAAGTTGCCTGTTCCACCGCTTTATTAACAGAAGTTTGAGAATAATTACCCTCTTTACCTCTTGAATATTTGTCGTAAATATCAGCACCCAAATACAATAAAGCAGGTATCCACAAAGCTACCTCGGCAGTTTTTCCCCAGCCCGGCATTGTTGACAATGCCGCACCTACTTCATTTGCATAACCCATGGCTCTTATCGGATACTTTGCCAGCGGATCCTCAGGGTTTTGCAATAATTCTTTTACTTCCTCTTTTTCTGTTTTCGGTTTTGTATCAACTTGTTGAAATGTTTGATAACGCTTATTGGCAAAATGCGTAAAAAACGTATTTATGTTTGTCAATAATCTGCACCTTTCATTCTCTGGTATTCTTATAATTCTCTTAAAGAAAATTTTTTGCTTTTAATAATTTTGTTATGTACAAAAATTTACAAATTCGGCTTGAGAGATTAATCATACCAAAGACACAAACACTATGCAAGGAAACTAAAGCATATAATTTGAATATAAAAAAGATTCTATTTCAAAGCCAACAATGCGGCACCAATCATTCCGGCATTATTTTTCATTTTTGCAAGACGAATTTTAACAGGTTGAACCACAATCTCAGCATTGACTCTGTTTTCAAGTTGTTCAACATCAATAAATTCTCCCATACCTCCGGAAAGAACAATACACTGCGGATCAAAAATATCAACGAGATTGACAACTCCTACGTACAAATACTCCAACCATTGAGCAAAAACTTTTTTACAAAAAGCATCATCTGCCCTCACTCCGTCAATAACATCATATGTGGTCAAATCCTCTATATTTTTATCTTTAAACATAGATGTACTAAATTCAGGTTCACTTAATGCCATACTTTGAACGCATCGTCTTAAACCGGTACCGGAAGCATATGCTTCCCAGCAGTCATACCTGCCGCAGGTACACTTTTGCCGCTTGTCGGCAAAGATTTTCATACTTCCGCACTCAACAGCCGCACCGGATTTTCCCCTGATAAGCGCTCCGTTATTTATTACACCGCTGCCGATTCCAGTTCCTAAAGTAACGACAATAGAATAATCGCATCCCTTTGCGGCTCCCAGCTTATATTCCGCCCACGCAGCAGCATTGGCATCATTTTCTACAAATACCTTTTTAGATGAAATTTTAGAAAAATCTAAAGCATTATACCCTGACGGAAGATTCGGAGTAGAACTCACCACACGGGTATTATCCCTATTAACCGCACCGGCCGTAGCCATCGCAACAGCGTCTATCTGCTCATCATATTCAGATGCCAGAGAGCTCAACAAAGAAAATATTTCTTCTGCTGATTTTGGTGTCGAAACTTTTTGGGGAGCAGTCAAATACTCTCCGTTTTCATCGATTATTGCATAACAGATTTTTGTACCGCCGATATCAATACTTAGAGCTTTTTTCATCTTTATCCCTATTAACGAACTTCTTGGTAATCAATTGAGGACGGGTAATAGCAGAACCTATCACAACAGAATGAGCACCGAGTTCAAACGCCTTATCCACCTGCTGCGGTGTCCATATTCGTCCTTCAAGTATCACAGGGCAGTCAACAGACTCAACCAAATCTTTCAATAAATCAAAATCAGGTTCATCCGAGGTCTCGGGTGAAAACTGTGTATAGCCGGAAAGAGTAGTAGACACTATATCTGCACCCAGCAGTCTGGCGCAAATGCCTTCCTGTTTTGTCGATACATCAGCCATTGCTATTCTTCCGTTCAATTTTATAAACTTAATTATTTGTTTTAAATTATTTTCGCCTCTCGGTCTTGAAGTACCGTCAAAAGCAATTATATCAGCACCCGCCTGCACCAAATCTTTTGCATCTTTGATAGTCGGTGTGATATAAACAATTTCTCTCCAATTAGGAGGAATAACTTCCGGTTTCGTAATTCCTATGACGGGAATTTTGAACAACTTTTTTGCATTTACAACATCTCTGACGCCGGCAACTCTTAAACCTGCGGCACCGCCTTTTACAACAGACTGCATCATTGCAATTATACATTCTTCCCTGTATAAAGGTTCTGACGGCATTGCCTGAACAGAGACGATTACCTTATTTTTTAATTGTTTTATAATATCAATCATTATTCCAATTATATCTCATTTTTCAGTTTTAAACAAATATTTTGCGTTAAAAAACGTGATATACTTTTATTATGGACGAAGTACAGCAGACACTTGCAATATTACCTGATTTGAGCGGTTCATACCAGTTTTTTGACGAAAACGGCGAGATTATATACGTCGGGAAGGCAAAAAACTTAAAAAAACGTGTGCACAGCTATTTTAATAAAACACATGATTCACCAAAATTAAGAATAATGGTGCCTCAAATAGCTAAAATTCAGTTTATAATAACCGATACTGAAGTAGAAGCTCTTATTCTTGAATCCCATCTGATAAAAAAATACAAACCCAAATACAATGTCCTGTTAAAAGATGACAAAAAATTCCCGTACTTTGTAATAACGGAAGAAGAATACCCGAGAATCATTGTCGCAAGAAAAGCCAATATAAATAAAATTAAAGGCAAATATTTCGGCCCCTATACAGATTCAAGAGCAATGTATTCAACACTGGATTTAATAAAAAAACTTTTTCCGCTAAAACAATGCAAAACCCCAAAATTTAAAAATCGTCCTTGTCTATACTACCAGATAGGCCGATGTTCTGCGCCATGTCAGAGAATGGTATCGCCCGAGGAATATAAAGAAATCCTAAAAGGGGTCGAATTGTTTTTGACAGGGAAACAACATGAACTTATTAAACAGCTCAAACTGGAAATGGAAAAATATGCGCAAAAGCAGGATTATGAAAAAGCTGCACGCTACAGGGACAGTTATTTTGATGTACAAAAAACAATGGAACGGCAAAAAGTCGTCTCGGAAAACACAAATATAAATCAGGATATCATAGCAATTTATTCAGAGAGCAATTTGTTTGTTGTATCGCTGCTAATGATTCGTCAGGGCAGACTTACAGACAAAAAAGATTTTGAATTTACAAATCTTGCTTTGTCTAACGAGCATGAAGTTCTTACGACATTTTTAAAAGAATACTATACCCTTTTGTCGGAACTTGAAATGCCAAAGACCATATTATTACCCGGCATCCTTGAAAAAGAGGAAGTCAGCTTGTATTCACAATGGCTTACGCAAAAATCAGGAAAAAATGTAAAAATATCGTCCTCCGTCACAAAACGAAATATTGAAATGATTAGTCTTGCCGAAAAAAATGCAAAGTTCTACCTTGAAAAATTGAAACTTGAAAAGTTAAATGAAATTCAACGGGATTACAATGAAGTAGGCAGCTATATACAGGAAAAACTCGGCTTGAAAAAATTTCCGTACATTGTTGAGTGCTTTGATATTTCTCATATTCAAGGAACAAACACAGTAGCGTCCATGGTTACATTTGAAAACGGGATGCCCAAAAAATCAAAATACAGAAAGTTCAAAGTTCGTTCAACAGAATCAAAACCCGACGATTTTAAATCTATGCAAGAAGTTGTCGAACGAAGATATACGGGGAAGCTCACAGAATCCCTGCCCATGCCGGATTTGATTATAATAGACGGCGGAAAAGGCCAGCTTTCTTCAGTAATGGAAGTATTTGAAAGAATAGGCATGGAAAATCAGGATGTAGTATCTCTGGCAAAGCGGCTTGAAGAAGTATTCAAACCGCATAAATCACAACCTGTAATTTTTCCGATAAACTCGCCCGCACTATATTTTTTCCAGAGAATCCGTGATGAAGCGCACAGATTTGCAATTACCTATCACAGAAATTTACGCAGCAAAAAAGCGACATCATCTGCACTTGATGAAATCAAAGGACTTTCTTCGAAAAACAGAGATATCCTGTTAAAAGAATTTAAAGGTATAAAAGAAATTTCTCAAGCCTCTTCAGAACTGCTTGCGGAAAAAATCGGAAGGCGGGCCGGAAATGCTGTATACAAATTCTTTAACCCCAAAGTTACGACTTAGTTGATATAAACTAACTACATATGCATCTTAGAGTCTTGCATATCAACTGATTTATGCACAATAGGCGCAATCTTTTTCAAATCACTGTACAGTTCTTTGAACTGTTCGGGATATAAAGATTGTGCACCGTCACAAAGAGCAGTATCAGGGTCATAATGCACCTCAATAATCAATCCGTCGCATCCGGCAGCAACAGCAGCACGGGACATAGGAGCGACCTTATCTCTCAATCCTGTTCCATGGCTCGGATCAATAATTATAGGTAAATGGCTGAGCTTTTTGATAACAGGAACCGCAGACAAATCCAGCGTATTTCTCGTTACTTTTTCAAAAGTCCTTATACCTCTTTCACATAAAATGACTTCTCTGTTGCCACCTGACATAACATACTCTGCCGCCATCAGCAGCTCTTCAAAAGTTGCTGAGAGCCCCCGCTTAATCATAACCGGCTTGTTCACATAACCCAGTTCCTTTAATAAGTTAAAATTTTGCATATTTCTTGCACCGACCTGCAATATATCAACATACTCAAGAAACATCGGAATCTGGGAAATTTCCATAACCTCGGAGGTAACAGCCATTCCGTATTTATCAGCAACTTCACGAATAATCTTCAATCCGTCTTCACCCATGCCCTGAAATGCATAAGGTGAAGTTCTTGGTTTAAAAGCACCGCCACGAAGTATTTTTACTCCGATTTCACTAAGCTGTTTTGCGGTCTCATCCATTTGCTCATAACTTTCAATTGTACAAGGCCCCGCAATCACTCCGGTATGCTCACCGCCGAATTTTATACCGTTAACCTCAATAACAGTATCCTGAGGCTGAAAAATTCTGCTGACCAGTTTATAACTTGAGGTTATTTTAATTACTTCTTTTACCCCGTCCAAAAGTTCAATGTCTCTGGGGTCAATAACCTTTCCGCCCACAGCACCGATAACCGTATGAAGCTCTCCTGTTGAAACATGAGCATCAAAACCCTTTTTCTTTATAAATTTAATTACATTTTCAATTTGTTCATCGGATGCACCGTGACGCATTATGACTAGCATATTTTTTCCCTTTTTAATCTTTTAATTTTTGAAAACCTCAAACTTATTGTAAGACAAAAATATCAAATTCAAAATAAAAACGATATAGCAAATATCTTAAATATTTTTTTATTCTGTAATTTCGTTGTGATATAATCTAATTTGAATTATGGATGGAATGAAGAAAAAAATTTCAATTTTAGGTTCAACAGGCTCAATCGGAACGCAGGCGATTGAAGTTATTGAAAAAATGCCCGGGTATTTTGACGTGCAGGCTCTTTGCGGCGGAGATAACATATCGGTGCTTAAAGAACAAATTAAAAAAATTAATCCTAAAATTGTCTGTACAAAATCTGAAGAAAATGCAAAACTGATAAGAAATGAATTTAAAAATATAAAAGTTCTTTTTGGAGATGAAGGACTGACTGAAGTATGCTCTGACAAAACAAATGATATGATTCTTGTTGCAGTTTCCGGAAAAATCGGCCTGCGTCCGACACTGACAGCTATTGAAAACAAAATAGACATAGCACTGGCAAATAAAGAGACTCTGGTTATGGCCGGTGATATTGTAATGAAAAGAGTGAAAGAAAAGGGTGTTTCTCTTCTCCCGGTAGACAGCGAACATTCCGCAATCCATCAATGCATAAAAAATTTAAATGAAGTTGCCGGACTAATCATAACAGCCTCAGGCGGCCCGTTTAGAACAAAATCCGTTGATGAAATGTTAAAAGCAACAGTAGAACAAACTCTGGCCCACCCTAAATGGCATATGGGCAAAAAAATAACTATTGATTCTGCTACACTTATGAATAAAGGGCTTGAAGTTATTGAAGCTCACCATTTATTTAATATGCCTTATGAAAAAATAAATGTTGTCGTGCATCCCCAAAGTATAGTGCACAGCGCAATTGAATATATAGACGGAAGCGTTATTGCACAGCTGGGATTCCCGAGTATGCATATCCCCATTCAATATGCACTCTCTTACCCAAAACGCACAGAAGGTATTGAAACAAAAAGTTTTGATTTTATTAAAGCCGGAAGGTTAGATTTTGAAGAACCGGATTATGCTAAATTTCCCTGCCTGAAGCTTGCTTACGAAGCAGGAAAAGAAGGAGGCACTTATCCGGTATGTCTGAATGCAGCAAATGAAGAAGCCGTCTTTGCTTTTCTTGAAGGCAGGATTCATCTGGGCGACATTTATAAAATAACGGCAAAAATGATTGATGAACATGATAATATTTCAAATCCTTCAATAGACGAAATTTTTGAACAGGACAAAATTATAAGACACAAAGTAAAATCATTGCTTTAAAATTTTTAAATATCTACATTTGCCATCATTTGAATAATAGTATTAATAGTAGTTTCCATTGAAACCAAATCCGATGTCCGCTGCTGCAAAAACGCATTAACCTGCGGAATCATCTGTATAGCTGTATCCAGTTTCGGATTTGAACCTGCAACATACATACCTACATCTATTAAATCCTTATTTTCACGATACAAAGACAAAATTCGCCGTACTTTAGAAGCAGCCTCTTGATGCTCACGTGTTGTAATAGAGGACATAAGCCTCGAAATACTTCCAAGAACATCTATCGCAGGATAATGATTCATCTCCGCAATTTTCCTGTTAAGGAAAATGTGCCCGTCTACAATACCTCTCACCGTATCAACAATAGGGTCATTGATATCATCACCTTCCATCAATACAGTATAAAGTGCGGTAATAGAACCTCTGGGACTATTACCCGTCCGCTCAAGAACTTTTTGGAGCCATGAGAAAATTGAAGGCGGATATCCTTTCATTGTAGGCGGCTCCCCGATAGAAAGTCCGACTTCTCTTCCTGCCATTGCACATCTTGTAACGGTATCGGTCATTAAAAATACTTTTTTACCCTGATCACGAAAATGCTCGGCAACGGCAGTAGCCGCCTGTAAACATTTTTGCCTGATTAAAGGGGGCTGGTCTCCCGTTGAACACACCAGAACAGATTTTTTCATACCAAGTTCTCCGAGTGCATCTTCAACAAATTCTTTTACCTCACGTCCACGTTCTCCTATTAGAGCAACAACGTTTACATCAGCGTCAGAGTTTCTGGCTATCATACCCAGCATTGTACTTTTACCGACTCCGGAACCAGCAAAAAGCCCCATGCGCTGCCCGCAGCCAAGTGTCAATGTAGAATCAATAGCTCTTACACCTGTTGAAAACATCTCTTTAATAATCGGACGCTCAAACGCACCCGGCGGCGGCCCGTCTATATTAACCCATTGAGCATTTGAAGAATCTAAGGGAAGTCCGTCAATAGGCTCGCCCAAAGGATTAATCAATCTTCCCAAAAGAAAGTCGCCGACCGGGATTTTTATCGGTTCGCCGGTTGTTTGAACAAGACTACCCTGGCCGATACCCGCACCATCGTATAATAACAGCAGTTGAGCAGCTTCGCCTTTAAATGCTACTACCTCTGCTGCTTTTTTTTCACCTTCATATGTTTCAATAAAACACAAATCACCAATTTTCAAACCGGGAAGCTTTACTTCAACAGTAAGCCCCAGCAGCTTTGATACAGAACCTTTATACTGATATAACGGCGTTGTATTTATAATCTGCTGCGCTCTTTTTTTCATATACTCAATTGAGCGTTCTGTACTTTGTTCAATCATTTTTTATGACCCCATGTCATATTCGGGAATATAAGCTTCACCAATTGTATCAACAGCTTCAACCTTGATATCCGTAATCAACTCACTGTATGAAATAACCACTATAGTAGGAATATGCCGTTCAAGCAGCTGATACAAAGGCAGCCTGATTCTCGGAGAACATAATATTACAGGCTGGCGTCCCACTGTCTGGTGAGCACGCATCAAAGTAGAAGCGGTAGTTTCAATTAATTCCTGCACCTGCATTGGGTTCAGCAGGAACATAGTTCCCAGCTCGGTTCTCTGACAGCTGTCATCTAACGTCTTTTCCCATTCGGAGGACAATGTTAAAGCATACAAAACTTTGTCCTCTGTAACATTTGAAAGACAAATCTGACGTCCGAGAGCAGCACGAATACGTTCAGAAAGTATATCAGGTTCTTTGGAAAATCTTGCATAGTCGCACAGACGTTCAAATATAAAGATAATATCTTTAATAGAAACTTTTTCCCTGATAAGGTTAACAAAAATCTTACGTAAATCACTGGTCGATATAATTGTAGGAATAAGGTCATTAACAAGAGTCGGATCCTGACTTTTAACAAGTTCCATAAGCTTAAGCACATCTGTTTTTGTCATAACTTCGTCAACGTATTTTCTTACGCATTCTTGAAGGTGAGTAACAATAACATCTACAGAATCAACAGCCGTCAAATGGTCATCAGGATCTATCTGTCCTTGATCAACCCAGTACGCCTGAGCCTGATATGTAGGATCAACATTTACAATTGCATCAGGCGGTGTAGGCTTGCCTGTAGCATCCCATTGGTCAGCAATAACCATAAATTTGCCGGGATACACATATCCCGTGGCTACAGTATTGCCGCGAATAGAGATGAGATATTCGTTAGCATCCAATGCCGATGAGTCCATGATTCTGATGTTAGGTATAATATATCCCAGTTCATCCGTAACACGTTGTCTCAATGCAGCAATTTTTGCAAGCAGCTGGCCTTCCTGATCAGGATCAGCAATCGGGAGTAATCCCGAGCCGACCTGCAATGCAAGAACATCTACACCAAGACGTTCATACATCTTATTAGGATTAACCAAATCCTGCATGTTCTGTCTTACACTTTCAAGCTGTCCCAGCTGAGCCTGTACATCCTGATTAACAAGAACTGAAAACCCTGCAATTGCTATTATTATTGTAAAGAATAAAAACGGAAACCACGGCAGACCTGTAACACTGCTTGTAACAACAATAAGCATCAAAAAGGCACAAGCAAAAAACAAACTGTACGGTTTATTCAAAATTTGAGAAGACAAATCAAGACCCAAACTTGAACTTGCTGCAGATGAACGGGTCATTACGATACCGGCGGCAATTGACATCAAAAGCGACGGAACCTGAGAAGCCAGACCGTCACCGACTGTTAATACAGTATATTTTTGTACGGCATCGGCGGCAGGCATACCGTTCATAATCACACCTATACATAATCCGCCGATAATATTTATGATTACGATGATAATACCGGCAATAGTATCTCCCTTAACAAATTTCATGGCACCATCCATAGAACCGAACAGTGCTGATTCACGTTGTAAATCTTCTCTGCGCTTAACAGCTTCTTCTGGAGAAATCAAACCGGCGTTAAAGTCCGCATCGATAGTCATCTGCTTACCGGGCATAGCATCCAGTGCAAACCTTGCCGCAACCTCTGCAATACGTTCTGCACCCTTTGTAATTACCATAAACTGTACAATCGTTATGATGATAAAAATAACACCGCCGACAATTAAATTACCGCCGGTGACGAAGGTTCCGAATGCATGAATTACTTCTCCGGCTTCACCTTTGGCAAGAATTAATCTCGTCGATGCAATACTCAAAACAAGCCGGAACATTGTACCTATAAGAATAATAGACGGAAACGCAGCCAATTCAAGCGGTTTCTGTATATATAAAGATATCATTAAAAGTACAATTCCAAGCGTTATATTCAAGCTTATTGAAAAATTAATAACCCAATTAGGCATCTCAATCAGCAAAATAAGTATCAGCATTATTACGAATATTGCTAATGAAATTTCACTTATAGGATTAGATTGTGATTGAGATCCTGCCAATTTTGCTCCTTCTGTATTTATATTTGTTTAAATGCTTCTTTAAGGACATTCAGCTGGGTCGATATATTGGCATCTATCAGACCGTTTGATGTTTCTATTATAACACCGCCTTCGTCTATGTTTTTGTCACCCGTAACGAATATTTTAGCATCGACCTGACCCGTTTCCAAAAGTTCAGGTACCATTTCTTTTGCATATTCTACATCAACAGGTGCTACTTTCAGTATAATTTTATTTTCATCTTTTGCCAGATTTTCCAATGCATCATATACAATATCTTCAAGAATTGTCCTGTCTGTCTGCACCTCCCGTTTTATAATTCTTTCAGCAGCGCACAATGCTATATCAAGAATATCACCCGACAGTTTTTCATACAATTCATTTTTATATGCAAAAAAGTTATCTATAGAATTTTTGAGTTCTTCAATATCTTTTTGAGCATTATTAAGCCCCTCCTGATATCCCTCTTTAGCCGATTCTTCTTTTATAGATATAGCTTCCTCCTGCGCACGGGAGATAAGATTCCGATCATCAATACGTCTGTATCCCCGTCTTCTGTCGCCCCGGCGTCTTTCAGAACGCTGATTAAAATCAATATTCTGGAAATCAAATCCTTCAAAAATATCCGGTTCTTCTTCAACAACCGGCTCGGGTTCAGGAAGAGACAGATTCTCCGCTTCCGGTACATCTGTTATTTCTTCTATATAAACCGGCTCCGGTTTTTTAGGTTCAATTTTTTTAGGCTCCGGTTTTTTTTCGAGGAATTTTTTTCTTTTTATTATCATCCCAGTTTTTCTTCCAAATATTGACAGATAATATTGCCCACCATAGGTGCTATTTCATAATTCTTGTTATCCGCAGCACCGAGAACAAACTTCTTTACCCGGGTACGTTCTTTCCCTACAATGTTAGAAATTTTAGGGATATTACCATTGTCAACAATAGCATGCAGGCGTTCAAAAAGCCTTTCCATATTAACTCTGTGTGTTTCAGGCAGACTGTCTTGAATTTCTTTGATACATTTGATTGAAACATTCGTATCTATTTTATTTTCCAGGCCCTCCATTCTTGCATATTCTTCAACAATCTGCGCATCCTGTTTATCAAACTTTCCAAGCAATGCCTTCTGGCGGTTCGGGGGGAGGCGTTTTATTACCATTGCAAGTGTCGCAAGTTTTAAAATCTTATTATCGCTAACTTGCGCTATCTGATTTTCGGCTTGTCCGGCAGTTTGGGCCTGTTGTGCTTCTGCTGCTGCGGCTTCTTGCTGAACCTGCTGGGCCATTGCATCAATATTTGAATAGCTTTCCGCCTGATTTACCTGCTCATCGGTCATCGCACCTTTAGCTTTTAATTCTTCAAGAGCTTCAACATATGCTCTTTTAACATGGTGTTCAACAACAGCAATCATATCACCTTGCGGAAGATTTTTAATAATCGCCTGTTTTGCTATTTCAAATACGGTAAATGCAATTTTCTGCAAGATTCCGTCACGGAATTGAGGGTCAACATTTCCTTTTATTAAGTCTATTGATTTATGAAAAGCCCACTCACCGATGAATTGAGTAACAATACTGGCCTGCTCAGCATTGAAATTCAATGCTGTATCATTAGAAAGCGCTTCACCGGCCATATAACAAAAGTTGTATACTATATTAACAATATACTGTCTGTCAGGCCCCTGAATATCTTCCGGTATTACCTGACTGGCCTGGTCGGCAAGACTCTTTGCGAATTCCTTAAAATCAAACCCTTCTATAGGCATTTTCCTCGTCCCTTTTTATGTTCAGGTCTTTGAATCTCTCAAATCCCTTCTTCCCCTGCCCGGCTTAATAAACCGGATTATGCTTTTTCAATCCAGCTTTTTACATGTTCCGCAATTTCATCATCATCTATATCTTCCAATTCGGAAGTTAACGAAGATAAAGCTGAATTAAGTTCGGGAATTCCTTGATTTTTTTGTTCAATCATTCCCTGCGAAAGCTGTGATTGACGTTCTATCAACTCCGCAGCTTTCAAATTTACATCACGCAGCTGTTTTTCCTGCTCAAGAGCTTTTTCTCTGAGCATTTCTATTTCCCGTCTTTGTTTTTCCTGAGCTGCTTTGATTCTTCCGGAAAGAACTTTTAAACCGACACCAAGCCCGCCTATCAAAAGTGCAATCGCTATCCACCACGGATTACCTGTTTGATCTGGTTTTGGCAATGTTTCAGGTTTGTCTCCGGCAAGAAACGGATCAATAGAATCAGTAAATGCAATTTCCACATTTTCAGGTCTTGCTTTAGGAGATGCAGCCTTGGCAATAAGTTCTTTCATCTCTTCAAGTGTCGTATTCGGAGGGATAGAACTTTCCTCTAATGTAATGGCAATAGAAATATCTTCCACCACACCGGGTTTCAGAAATTCGTTAGTCATCACTTTTCCGACACCGTATTGGGTTTCTCTTGCGGTTCTTGAATAGCTTCTGTTTTGTGAAGAATCGGCGTTATTGGCAGGTAAGCCGTTCGGCAAATATACACTGACCGCACTTATTCCCTTATTTGAATCTCTTGTCTGGTCGCCCAAACCTTCTGAGAATGTTTGTTCTGTCAATGCAGTTTTCTTTTCCGGATCAAAATCTATTGTGCTTTTGTCCATTGGTGCCTGTCTTAAATAAGTACTGACAGTCGCAACATAGTTTCCTTTTCCGACCAATTTATCCATTTGGGCTTTAACTTTTTGCTGCATATATTGGTCATTTTCCTGGAGTTTCGCCAGCAAATCATCATCTGCAGTAATTATACTGTCATACACATTACCGTTTGTATCGGTTATTGAAATATTTTCAGCTTCCAATCCGTTAATTGAACCCAGCAGAAGATTCTTAACAGCCTTTACTTTCATTGCATCCAATTTCTCTCCGCTCGGCATAACAATCTGAACAGTAGCAGTGATTGGCTTTTGATCAGCAGAAAACATTGTCTGTTCCGGAATTGATATAAATACGGAAGCATTCTCTATAGGAGGTATTTTTCTTATTAATCTGGACAATTCACCGTTAATTGCTCTTGCCAGACGTATTCTTTTATCTTCTTTTGTTGATGTAAAGTCACCTTTATCGAAGATTTCAAGACCCACATTTTGATCCATAAGACCGCTTTTAACAATAGCCAAAAGCGCTCTGTCTCTTTGGGTCATAGTATATTTTTCCATATACAGAGTAGATTTTGTACCGTCTACTCTTCTTTTAATTTCTATTCCTTCTCTGGCCAAAAGCGCCTGAATTTCTATTGCTTTACCGAGATTATCGGTAGTAAGAAGGTCAAGCGGCTCTTTTATTACCTTTTCTTTGACAGCTTTTGCCGGATTGTCAGATTTCGAGGCAGACAACGCAAAGCCAAGGGTAATAAACAATGCGAGAACTACTACGAGTCCCCCTATTATCCCGTACAACAACGGCTTATTCTTCGTCAAGTCTTGTAAATTCATTATTTAGTTTTTACCTGCCTCTTTTAAAATTATACTATTAATTTCGGTAGAAGTTAACACGTCATTTGAATTTTCAGGGATTTTTCATCCGTTTGGATGAGACGGCATTAACTCAGCGCATGATTTTTAATAATGATTTTTTCCAAAAAGTCATGCTTTGTATAATTTATAAATATTTATTAATAGCTTTTTTCACATCATCAACAGAAATCTTTGTCAGACATTGGCGTTCAAAATTACATTTGTTCTTTTTTTTCAAACCACAGGGCCGGCAAGGCACATCAGCAGTTATAATTGTATTATTACCGCCCAAAGCCCCCCACTTCTTCTCATCCATCGGCCCGTATATACCTATAACAGGCACTTGTACTGATGCAGCTATATGAAGATTGCCGCTGTCGCAGCCCACAATTAAATCACATTTCCGTATCAACGCAAGACTTTCTCTCAAGCTCAACTCGCCGCATAAATTCAACGGCTTAACCTTTAATTCTTTATCAATGTAACTATGAATTTCTTCGTAAGTTTCACTGTCACCTTTTGCACCTGTATAGATGACCTGTACATTTTTTTCGTTGCTTAAATATTCAACAATTTCTGAAAAATTTTGTTTGCTCCATTCTTTATTTCTGTTCCCGCTTGTTGCATGCACAAGTACTTTTTTCAAAAATTTATCCTGCAATCTTTCCTCAAGCAGACTCTCCGCAAAATCGTTTTCCTCTTTTGTAACCCAGTTTTCAAGATAATTATCCCGAATTTTAATCCCGTCTGCCTCTAATACATCAAGAAAACAGTCAACCTCATGAACGCCCTCTTTGTATGGAACAGATTTTGTTAACAAAAAACTTCTGCCCTCCGTATTAAAACCGACACGTTCTTTTATTCCGGCAGCAAATGCCAGAAAAGCACTCGAAAACGAACGTTTCAAAACATATGCCTTATCATATTTTTTTTCACGTAAAATTTTTACATATGACCAGAAATTCTTTTTTGTTTTATTGGAGTTTTCATATCGATGTTTTCTCGTAGTATCAAAATATATAAAATTATCAACATACGGACATTTTTCGATAATCTCACCCGAAACGGGAGCAACTAACATATCAATTTGAGCATCCGGATATGCATATCTCAAATTCCGCAAAAAAGGTACAGTTAAAAGGGTATCGCCGATAAATCGATACCGCATAACCAGTATTCTTTTACACATCCAACAGGCCCTTCACGTCCAAATCAGGTTTTAATTTTAAAGCGAATACTTCAATATCATCGCCCATTAATTCCCGAATTTTTACTGCATCTTTTTCTGTAGTCACCAGTTTTCTGCAGCAGGCAGCTTTTTTCAATTCTGAAATATCGCTCTGTTCATATATATAATGATCCGGATAATCTTTTGTTCCTTCGAGCTTAAAATCATGAATCAAAAAGTCATAGAACTGTTGCGGCTGCCCGATTGCACTGAACGCAAAAATTTCAGCACCTTTTTCCAAAGGCACACCGGTTTTTATATTATAAACATATTGAGGAACCATATTGCATAAAAATACGGGACGATTGTATTTTTCCTTAAGTTCTTCGCAATATTCTTTAGCCTTCTCCGAATCAAAATTTTTATTAACAACAACAATCTTATCAGCTCTTTTAGCCTCCCAAACAGGCTCTCTCAATGCACCAAGAGGCAAAACACTGCCGTTCGAAAACCTTCTGTCAGCATCTACTATCAGAATATTCAAATTTCTTTCGAGTTTTTGGTGCTGATACCCATCATCCAGCACAAGACGGGTATAGTTACCTTTTTCTTCAACAAATTTTGCAGATGTAGAACGGCTTGAACAAGTAACAACCATACAATCCGGACAATTTTTTGCAAGCCAGAACGGCTCATCTCCGGCTTCTGTTGCAGTATGATTTATGACTCCGTCTTCCGCAATAACATTGACTTCTTTATTAGGCAGAGTTCCCTTGTAGCCTCTTGACAGAATTGCGACTTTTTCGCCCTTTGAGTCCAGATATTTCGCAATTGCCGCTGCAACAGGAGTTTTTCCCGTGCCGCCGGTTGTCAAATTGCCTACTGCTATTGTATATAACGGAGATTTATAAGTTTTTATTATTTTTTTACTGTATAAAAAATTTCTGACACATGCAGCCAGAAAATAAAACACCGAAGGAATAAACAAAATAAATATAAGTATAAAATCTAATCCTTCATAATCTTTTTTATAATGAAATTTAGTAAAAAATTGTTTCATATATCCATTCCTTAAAACATTAATCTGAATAACAAGAA
>CASDVD010000112.1 GCA_949284155.1 uncultured bacterium
GATATGCCGTAAGGATATCCTGAGCCGTCATTATTTTCGTGGTGTTCAAGTGCGACAAGACAAATTTCTTCTGGCATTTTCATTTCATCTTTTAAAATCTTAAATCCGATAATAGTATGTTTTTCAAGCAATTTACAATCTTTATTTGAGAGTTTTGTTTTGTTCAAAAGTTCAGGCGGGAATTTTGTCATACCTATGTCATGCAAAAGTGCGCTTTGAGTCAGATTTTCAATTTTATCAGAATCAAATTCAAGTTTGTAGCCTAATGCTGTCGCAAGAATGGCGGTATTTAACGCATGACAGTTGTAGTAATCGCCGAGCAGTTTAAGCTGCGAACAAAATTTTACTTCATCAATAACAGTTCCTACCTCGGTAAGAATTTTGGATTTCATTTCATTAATTTTTTCGATTGCTTCTTTATTATGTTTTTCTTTTAAAGAAGACATAGAGCTGGCATAATGTGTTTTCATTGAAACTTGTGATTCCGGAGGAAGCTTTGAGGTGTTATTTACAACATCATCACGTTTTAATAAGTCTATTTCATTTTCTGTTGTTTCAATAATATTTTCTGTTCTTTCGCCTTCATTTTGTGCTGCGGTGGCTTTCTGTGTATCTGCAATCACAATGTCGCCGTTATCATCAATAACAGGTGTAATTATTTCAGGAATATGAATTTCTTCATCATCGTCAAGCAGGGAGGATTTTTTTTCTTCGTTTGTTTCCTTTGTTTGTTGAAGTAGTTCTTTAGGCTGGTTTTTTTTTGACGGTTTTGGTATTTCTTTATACAAAACATCATATTGGCTTACCCGCAGAAGTTTTCCTGAGGTAAGAATTTCCCCGGCACTTATCAGTTTAATGCCTCTGTCGTTATATAAGTCAAAGGGGAGCATTTTGTATTGTATTAAATCTTCAACAAGAATTTTTTCCATAGATATCCTGTATGACAAAAAATTGCCAGCACAAATTCAACTATATTCTAATTATACCCCATTATCTGTTTTTTTGAAAACAATGTATATAGATGATTTTTAGTATTAGAGCTTAATTAATAGCATCCACTCTGGTATAATATATCGGTATTGTTTTGGAGGATTCAATAATGCCGGTTTTAATTCACTTTATTGGTCACAGTTGTTTTTTTATTGAAAATGAAAATGCGGGGATATTAATTGATCCGTTTATATCTCAAAATCAAAAAGCTGTATTTAAGATAAACCCTGCTCAAATAAAGGATATAATTCTTACTCACGGACATGGCGATCATATGGGTGATGCAATACCTTTGGCAGCAAAGACAGGAGCACGCATTACTGCGGTATTTGAGCTTGCTGATTTTTGTTCAAATCAGGGTGCGTCTGTTAATTCTGTCAGCCTCGGCGGAAATGTTAAATTGAACGGTGCAAGTGTTAAACTTCTTCCTGCGTTTCACAGCAGCTCCGTGACAGGGGGTAAATATGCGGGAATGCCGGCTGCTGCTTTGATTAGTATAGGCAATTTGAAAATTTACCATGCCGGTGATACCTGTTTGCATTCAGAAATGAAAACTGCGGCGGAAGTATATAAACCTGATGTTGTGATGCTTCCGATAGGTTCTACTTATACAATGGATATAGATGATGCGGTGATTGCAGCTGAATGGTTGAATGCTCCTGTCGTTATACCGATGCATTATAATACTTTTCCTGCTATTGAAGCGGATGTACAGGATTTTAAAGATAAAATAGAAAAGATTGGAAAAAAATGTTTTATAATGAATCCCGGAGAATCAATCCGGATTTAAAAGTTGCTCTGATGGCGGTTCCTACCGGTGTGGGTGCATCAATAGGCGGGTATGCCGGTGATGCAAGTCCTGTTGCGAGACGTATTGCCAATGCAATGCCGCTTATTGTCAATCCGAATATTGTTAATGCGGCTGTATTTTCCGGAATTAATGAGAAGATGCTTTATGTTGAAGGAGCTGCGATGGAGGCTTTTGTCAGAGGAGACATAGGGCTTTTGCCTTCATCTGACAATAAAATAGGTCTGATTTTTGACAGGGCAATACCTGATAATGTTTTGAATATTCATATAAATACGTTAAATGCAGTGCGGACTGTTTATGGTATTGATATTGCAGGATATGAAATTACGGATGAACCGACCGGAGTAGAATTCTCATTAAATGAATCCGGCATATCTTCCGGCTCTCTTAATAATCCTGAAACTCTTCTGCGTGCGGGGAAAAAACTTATTGACAAGGGAGTGCGGGCTATAGCTGTAGTTTGCTTTTTTGAAGAACCACCCGAGGACAGTTATGAAGATGGCGAGGGGGTTGACATTGTCGGAGGCGTCGAGGCTGTTATTTCCCGCTATCTAAGCAAAAATCTTTCTTGCCAGTGTGTTCATGCGCCTGCTTTTGCAGATGTTTCAATATGTGAAAAAATCGTAAATCCAAAAGTCAGCTCAGAATATATCACTCCTACATTTTTGCCGTGTTTGCTTTTAGGGCTTCAAAATGCTCCGTTGATAGTGCAGCCTGATGCGGGTTTGAACTATAGAAACTTACATTCTGTTATCTTGCCTTACAATTCACTGGGTTCATCAGTTGTTTTTGATTCAATTAAAAATAAAATACCCGTGTATGCAGTAAAGGAAAATAAAACGGTTATTTGTGTTGATAAAGCTGCACTGAATTTGCAAAGTGATATAATAGAGATAGAGTCATATGATGAATATATAAAAATATTAAACGGAGATATTAGATGAAAAAAATTTTAAGACAAAAAGCCTTTTCTTTGCCAGAAATCCTGATTGTCATGTCGATAGTGGCAATTGCTGCATTATTGTTTATCACAACATTAAGGCCGAATTCTGATAAGTTGGTTCTGAAAAAACTTTATTATAATGCATATCGCACACTTTCTACCGCTGCATATAATATTCAGGCCGATGTAGAGGATTACAATAACAAACTGATAGAAGAAGCTGATGCAGCAGGTACAGAACAGCCTTCAGAAAATGAATTGAAATCTTTTCCTAAAACTCAGGCTGAATTATGTGAAAAACTTATTTCAGATAAAGAAGGTTATATAAATATTTCAGGAGGTGCCGCCTGTTCTAATGTTGTGCAGGCTGATTCAGAACAGCAATTTAAAGATAAAACAGGGCCGGAATTGAGAAAAATGGCTACATTTACTGCATCTAACGGGATGTATTATTTTATGTCTCCTATGGATGCAGAGGGAAATACTATAATCTGGGTAGATTTAACCGGCGACAGAGCGCCTAATACAGCAGAATGGAGAAAGGCTGCGCCTGCTGATATTGTGCCGTTTATGATTGCATATAACGGCGTGGTTGTACCATTAGGGTATCCTACATACGATATTCGTTATTTAACGGCAAGAATCACTAATTCTGACCCTGATGTGACAAAAGATTCCCAGATAATGAGTTTTTATGCCGCAAAAGTCGGTGCTTTTAATAATAAGTCATACAAGCTTGAGCCGCTCAGCTGGTCTGACCCGATTACTATGTCTAATAAAGAAATAACTCAGATGGTGCATAATGTTTCTGCTGATGCAAATTGCGAAGACAGACAAGAAACTGAGTTCCCTGCATGTACCGTTTTGATTGAACAGCAAATTCGTTAAATCAATTTATACAAACATTTACAGACCATACTTTTCAGTGTAAAATCCTTTTGTTAATTATTAAAAACGGATTATACAATGGAACTTATATTTGATTATGTAAACGGGCATCAATTATTAATATCTTCTTTTATATTAATTGTTGCGTATATTTTTATAGCTTTGGAAAAAATATCAAAGGTTACGGTAGCTCTGTTGGGTGCGACCGTAACTATATTTTTAGGCCTTCTGGCGCAAAATTCCGGGCAAGAATCAGCAAATCCGAATTACTTCATAAATTTTGTTGATTTTAATGTAATATTTTTGCTTGTAAGCATGATGATTATAGTGAATATTGCTAATAAAAGCGGAATATTCAGCTGGATAGCGAATGAGCTGTTGAAAAGAACAAAGGGACACCCTGTTGCGATAATGTGGGCTTTAGGCATTTTTACTGCGGTAGCGTCTGCTTTTTTGGACAATGTAACCACTGTAATCCTTGTTATGCCAATAACTTTTCTTGTTGCCAAAAAACTGGATATAAATGCTGTTCCTTTTTTGATAATGGAAATTCTTGCTTCTAACATCGGCGGGACTGCGACTTTAATTGGCGATCCTCCGAATATAATCATAGGAAGCAAGGCCGGATTTTCATTTTTGACTTTTATTAAAGAATTAACCGGAATCGTTGCTTTAATTTTTATAGTAAGTATGTGTATTTTGTATTTTGCTTTTAGAAAGCAGCTGGTTGCGGATAAAGAAAAAATGTTGGAAATAGCCGGTTTGGACAATTCGGGAACTATTACGGATATGCCGCTGGCTATACGTTCAGCAGCAGTTCTTGTTCTTGTGGTGCTTGGCTTTATTACACATGATATTACTCATATAGAATCATATCTTGTTGCAATGGCAGGTGCTTCTTTTCTTTTAATTTTTGAGCAGCCCAAAAACATTCTTGGCAGTGTTGAGTGGAATACAATATTCTTTTTTATTGGTTTATTTATAATAATCGGGGGCTTTGAGGCTTCCGGCGGTATAAAATTTATGGCGGAGTGGATATTGCAGGTAACGCACGGCAATGAGTCTGCTGCTGCAATGTTGATTTTGTGGGCTTCCGGTATTCTGTCCGGAGTGGTTGATAACATTCCTTATACAGCCACAATGGCGCCTATGATTTATCAAATTCAATTAGTTGAAGGTGCGCTATATGCTCATCCTTTATGGTGGTGCCTTTCGCTCGGCGCTTGTTTAGGCGGTAATATGACGATTATAGGTGCTGCTGCAAATGTTATTGTTTCTGAGACTGCTGCGAGCCATAATTATCCTATATCTTTTATGAAGTTTTTAAAATACGGGCTTTCAATTACATTTGTTTCGTTGATTTTAAGTTCAATTTATATTTATGTAAGATTTTTGCATTAGAAATTATTTAAAATTTTGAATAAGTCGATGTCATTTGCTGATACAATTTCTTTATATGTTAACTCTTGTTCAATCTTTTCAATAACTTGAGGCAATGTGGATTTTTGCAGAGTCATTCTCCAGCAGCCGGCAAGAGAAGATGTAAAGCCAAATTTTTTATAAAAAGGTTCCAACCTTTCAATATTTTTAGATTCAGGATATACAACACATGTCTTGTTGTTTGATTTGTCAAAAAGCGCCAAAAGGTGGCGCATCATGCTTTTTCCCGCATTTATTACTTTTTCATTATAATTTACCGGCAAAGAGACCAAATAAACCAGATTCATAAAATCATAATCATCACGTGTCGTCATCAAAGCGCAGGGCTTGTTCCCTTTTACGGCAAGAAATGCATCTTGTTCCTTTTCGTTTAAAATATTATAAAAAGTGTTGTCTAATGTTTTTTGATACACATCGGGTTTAGTTTCTTCAGGAAGCATATCTTTTATTTTTATTTTTGACTTTAAATCTTCAATAAATGTGAAATCTTTTTTATTTAATTTTAAAATTTTTATTTCCGAGACTGCGCCGTTAATGGTTGTGAAAGTTTTTGCTGCAGGCAGGGCTTTAAATGAAATTCGGGTATTAGGGGAAATATTATTCATAACAATATAATGCAGATGAAGAAAAAATTTATTCTTTTTAAAATAAGATATTAATAAAATTTAACAAATAAATTTTTATTGTAATCCGGATATTCTCGTGGCATAATCAAAGCATAAACACGAGTAGGCAATATAAAAGGAGAATTAACATGCCAACTACTATTGAAGATGTAAAAGCCAGACAGATTCTGGATTCAAGAGGAAACCCGACAGTTGAAGTTGATGTGACTTTGGCTTGCGGCGTTGTAGGTCGTGCTGCTGTTCCTTCAGGTGCTTCAACAGGTATATTTGAAGCTCTGGAATTAAGAGACGGCGACAAATCAATCTATTGCGGAAAAAGTGTTCTTAAAGCAGTAGATAATGTTAACAATATCATCGCTCCCGAGTTAATCGGTGAAGATGCTTCCAACCAACAAGCTATTGATAAATTAATGCTTGAGCTGGACGGAACAGAAAATAAATCAAAATTGGGTGCAAATGCTATTTTGGGTGTTTCTTTGGCTTGTGCTAAAGCTTCATCTCTGGCATTTGAAATGCCTTTATACAGATATCTTGGCGGTATAAATGCTACAACACTGCCTGTTCCTATGATGAACGTATTGAATGGCGGTGCTCATGCTGATAATAACGTTGATTTCCAAGAATTTATGATTACACCTGTAGGTGCTGATTCTTTTGAAAATGCAATCAGAATGGGTGCAGAAGTCTTCCATAGCCTGAAATCAGTTCTTAAAGGTAAAGGAATGGTTACTTCTGTCGGTGATGAAGGCGGATTTGCTCCTAACCTTTCATCTAACGAAGAAGCTCTTCAAGTTATCGTTGAAGCTATTGAAAAAGCAGGATATACAACTGAACAGGTTAAAATTTGCTTAGATGTTGCTTCTTCTGAATTCTATGAAGACGGCAAATATAATCTTGCCGGTGAAGGTAAAGTCCTTTCAAGAGAAGAAATGGTTGATTTCCTTGAAAACTGGGTTAACAAATATCCTATCATTTCTATCGAAGACGGCATGGCTGAAGAAGACTGGGAAGGATGGAAACTCCTCACAGACAGAATCGGCGACAGATGCCAGCTCGTTGGAGATGATTTGTTCGTAACTAATACAAAAAGACTCGAAAGAGGTATCAAAAACGAAGTTGCAAATTCTATCCTGATTAAAGTTAACCAAATCGGTTCATTGACAGAAACATTGAATGCTATGAATATGGCCTTCAAAGCAGGTTATACAGCAATTGCTTCTCACCGTTCAGGTGAAACTGAAGATACATTTATTGCTGATTTGGCTGTTGCTACTAACTGCGGTCAGATAAAAACCGGTTCTGCTTCAAGAACTGACAGAATTGCTAAATACAATCAGTTAATAAGAATTGAACAAGAACTCGGTTCTGCTGCTAAATACTTAGGTTTGGCAGCATTCAACGGTCAAAAATCATCTGAAAGCACTTGCTGCTGCGGATGCAAATAGTTGATTTTGATTGATTTAGAAGGGACAAACTTTTAGTTTGTCCCTTCTTTGTTTTTTACGGAATTTGGGCTAAAATATTTATAATTTGTGAATCTGTGGAGACTATGAATAGTGTATAAATTTGATTTTAAACTGGATGATTTTCAGGAAGAAGCGCTTTATTACATAAATGAGGGTAAAAGCATAGTGGTTTGCGCACCAACGGGAGCCGGAAAGACTTGTATTGCCCAGATGGCTATTCATAAGGCGCTGGATGAAGGCGTAAGAATATTTTATACAACACCTTTGAAAGCTCTTTCAAACCAAAAATTCCGGGATTTTTCCGATAAATACGGAGAAGATAAGGTAGGGCTTTTGACCGGTGATACTTCGATAAACAGGGGTGCACAGATTGTTGTCATGACTACTGAAGTTTTCAGGAATATGCTCTACGGCACAAATTTTGGTTCTGTCACTGATAATTTAAAAGATGTAAGATATGTTGTGCTGGATGAAGTACATTACATGAACGATGAACAGAGGGGAACGGTCTGGGAAGAGAGTATTATATATTGTCCTACAAATGTTCAGATTATTGCTCTGTCTGCGACTGTGGCGAATTCGCAGCAGCTTACGGACTGGATTAATACTGTGCATTCACGTACAGAGCTTGTTTATACTGATTTTCGTCCTGTTCCGTTAAGGTATTATTATTATGATTCTTCAAAGCCTTTTGATATTTTGCCGCTATTGACCCCGGACGGGAAGTTGAATAAAAAAATTAAGCCTGAATCAAGGGCAAAGGCTTTTGGCCGGCGCAAGGCTCCCCAGCGTTCTGCCGCAAAGGATATTGTTTCTGTTTTGTATAAGAAAAATATGCTTCCTGCTATATATTTTACTTTTTCAAGAAAAAAATGTGATGAGCAGATGGAAAAATGTGCGGATTTGTGTTTGGTAACAGAGGATGAACAACGGCAAATTAAGACAATTGTTGATGAATATATCGCTGAAAATCCATATCTGTATAGCAACAAGCATCTTGATTATATTTTAAGAGGTGTTGCTTCTCACCATGCAGGGCTGCTTCCGGCATGGAAGGTGCTTGTTGAAAAATTGTTTCAAAAGGGACTGATAAAGGTTGTTTTTGCGACTGAGACGCTGGCTGCCGGAATTAATATGCCGGCACGCTCTACTGTAATCAGCGCTGTATCAAAGCGTACCGATTCTGGGCATAGGATGTTGACGGCAAGTGAGTTTTTACAAATGTCCGGACGGGCCGGACGAAGAGGAATGGATGAGGTCGGTTATGTAACTATTGTCGGAACTGCTTTTCAATCTCCCGAGGAAGTTGCCGAGCTTGTCAAAAGTGATGCAAATCCTTTGGAAAGCCGTTTCTCGCCTACTTACTCCATGGTGCTTAATTTGCTTCAAAGATTTTCGTTGGAAGAGGCTAAAGAATTGATTTTAAAGAGTTTTGGATATTTTTCTTCTACCGACCGGCTGAAACCGCTGCTTGCCCAAAAGCAGGAAACTGATGTTGCAATTGCTGAATTTAAAGGGTTTAAATGTGAACATGGGCTTACCTCCGATGACATGGCCGAGTATAACAAAATAAAAAATACCTATGTCGAATATCGAAAAATTCAAAAAACTCTTAAGAAACAGCTTAAAAATAAGTCGGAAGAGCATCAAAAGGAGTATTTAGAGTTTGAAGCTAAGACTAAGAGTTTTTTGAAGCGGGTACATAGTTTTGCTTGTGATACTTGTCGTTTGTACAGAAAACATGCGAAAGAAATTGAACTTCTGGAGCGGTTCGAAAAACGGGCTAAAAAGCTTGAAAAGAGTATAGAGTATGAAAAAGATGTTTATTGGAGAAAGTTTCTTAACCATACTTATGTTTTAGAAAAAATGGGTTATATAGAAAATGACTACCCTGCGCAAAAAGGCAAAACAACGGCCGCAATCAGAGCTGAAAATGAGCTGTTTTTGTCTGAAATTATCTTCAGCGGTGTACTGGATACATTGAAAATTGATGAACTTGCGTCAGTTATTTGCGCAATTACCACTGAGGATTTAAGGGCAGATGTTTATCCTGAGCTGCCAATAAGTAAAGGTACGAGAAAAGCGCTCAATAAAATCAAGGATATCAGACGCCGTATCAGCGTAATTCAACGGGATTTTGATATAGATACGGAAATGTATATAAACTCATATTATTCACCTTTGATAGAATACTGGGTGAACGGAGGAGAGTGGGAGGAATTGATAGAACAAATCGGTGCAGGTGAAGGTGATGTTGTAAGATGTTTCAAAAGAACTATAGATGTTTTGAGACAGCTTACGGTTATTCCTAATGTTTCAGAAGAGCTGGCGGCTAATGCCAGAGCTGCTATAGAAGCTATTATGCGTCCTCCTGTTGATATTGATTGATGTTATCATTAACCTGGTGTAGATTTTCAAATTTTATCGTACTTTTGAAGTATGGTTTAGACCTGCAAAATTCACCGTTAGGTTGATTTATATTATTTAATATTTTGTAACAATATTCTCACGGACATCCAAAATGAGAATGGTATGAATCTGAACGAAGAATGTTTGTTAAAATATTTGCAAAATCCTGATGAACTGCCTGATTTGACTCAGCTGTTAGCGGATTTTTTAACATCAGGCCAGCAGACATGCGAGCTTATTAAGTCTGTTTGATTGAGGAGAATTTATGAAAGATATTGACATAAATGAAACTTTGAAAAATAAGATTTTTTTGAAGTATCTGCTGTATTCTGTTTTCATCATTTTAACTGTAAAAATACTTTTTATGCTTTTACAGATTCCTCATGTTATGAATTTTTTCAATAATATTGAAAATCAGACCTTTGATGTAAGACAAAATATCATAGCTAAATATAAAAAAGTTAATCCTGATATTAAGATTATTTCTATCGATGATGCAAGTTATGAATATGTGCTCGATAAATACGGAGAATGGCCGGTTAAAAGAGGTATTTATGCGGATTTGATTGAATATCTTGAGGCGCAGAATGCTTCTGTAATTGCGTACGATTTATTATTTGTAAAATCCTTAAAAAGCTCTCGGGAAGATGATTTGAAACTTGCAAAAAATATTTCTAAATATGATAACGTTTTTACTTCAATAAATTTTGATAATCAAGATGCTGCTTTAAGAAAACCTGTGGATTTACCCGAATATTTGAAAGTGAAAATTGATAATGAATCTGATGTTGATTTGGCTTCGCCTGCGATACACTTTGACAACTGTAGAGTAATTATTAGTGAAATTCTGAATAACACTCCAAATATCGGGCATATTAATGCAATCCGTGAAGATGACGGTATAATCAGAAACTTTCTTCCTTTTGCCGGATATAAGTCCGAGTATTACCCCCATCTGGCTTTAAAAGTTGCAATGAAATACCTTCAAAACAAAAACGAGCAGGTTCCTGCGGATTTTAAGATAAACAAAAACGGAGATGTTGTCATAGGTGAAAGAACTATTCCTCTTTCACATTTTGGTACAACTATCTTAAACTGGTACGGCCCCAGCGGTTCTAACGGCGGACACACTTTTGAATACGTTCCTTTTTGGAAGGTATTGAAAACTATGTATGATGAAGAGAATCTTGTTCCAAAAGATTATTTTAAGGGCAAGATTGTTTATCTCGGCACCAGCACTACATCATTGTTTGATATAAAAAGTGTTCCGACTGACAAGCTTTTCCCCGGGGTAGAAACTCATACAACTTTTGTAAATAATTTGCTTGATAATAATTTTATCAGAAGAGTTCCGCCTCTGGTCGACATATTGGTGTGTATGTTTTTAAGCCTGTTTATAGGTCTGATTGCGGTAAGAACTAAATCAACTATTCTTTCTTCGCTGGTTACTATCTTAACCGGAGTAGTGTTTCTGTTCATCAGTACAGTTTTAATGCACTATTTCAATATATGGATTGGCGTAATTCTTCCTCTGTTATCTATGGCAATATCATTTACTGGTGTTTATATTGCAAAGTATATTCTGAAGTCAAGAGATTTTGAATATACCTATGCTCTTGCAACTACTGACGGTCTGACAGAATTATACAATCACAGATATTTTCAAGAACAGATGATTCATCATGTGGAAACTTCAAAACGATATAACTCTGAATTTTCTTTAATAATAATTGACATTGATTTCTTCAAAAAATTCAATGACAACTACGGACACCAGTCCGGAGATGCCGTTTTAAAACAAGTCGCACAGGTATTGAAAAAGAATGTCCGTGCAACCGATATTGTCTGTCGTTACGGCGGAGAAGAAATGACGATAATACTGTCAAATACAGGCAGCAAAGATGCAAAAACAACAGCGCAAAAAATCTGTGATGCTGTTGCTAATAAACCTTTCAAGCTGGCCAACGATATTGAAAAAAATGTTACTATCAGCCTCGGTGTGGCGACATATCCAAAAGACGGCCAGACTCCCCAGGATTTGATAAAATATGCGGATGCCTGTCTGTATAAAGCAAAAGAAAACGGCAGAAACCAGGTTGGCTCTATTGAATAAACAGGATTAGTATACCTGTTATTATAAATTAAAAACTTAAAAAAGCAGAGGCAGACACATTGTGTCTGCCTACTCTCTCTTAATCTATTAGATAATTGTTAGGATTGTTATGATGTTATGATTTATATTCCTTTTCAAATCCAAACAAGGAGCTAACGGATTCATTGTCATGGATTCTTGAAATCGCTTCACCCAATGCGGGCGCAATACTCAGCTGTGTTATTTTAGCCGGAATATAGCTGCGTTCCAGAGGAATAGAGTTTGTAATAATAACTTCTTCAACAGGTGCTTCTTCAAGTCTTTGAAGTGCCGGCCCGGACAGAACGCCGTGAGCTGCGCATACATATACTTTTTCCGCACCTTCTTTAATAAGCAGCCTTGCGGCACCGCAGATAGTACCTGCTGTATCAATCATATCGTCAACGAGTACGCAGATTTTTCCTTTTACATCGCCTATTACATGTTCTGCAATCGCTTCGTTATGTTTGTCTCTTCTTTTATCGACAATAGCCATCGGGCAGCCTAAATCTTTGGCAAAATATCTGGTTCTTGGAACTCCGCCTGTGTCAGGGCTGACGGCAACAAGTTTGTCCTCCGGAATATTAAGACCTTTTATATACGAAGTAAGGACAGAGGTTGCAAAAATATGATCAACAAGAATGTTGAAAAATCCCTGGATTTGTCCGGTATGTAAATCCATTGCCAGCACACGGTCAACACCTGCCGTTGTGAGAAGGTCAGCTACGAGTTTCGCAGTAATAGCTTCTCTGCCCGAAGTTTTTCTGTCCTGTCTGGCGTAGCCGTAATACGGGATTACTGCTGTTATTGACTTGGCGCTGGCTCTTTTGAATGCGTCAATGATTATTAAAAGTTCCATTAAATTTTCGTTAACTGGATTACAAAGAGGCTGAACGATAAAAACATCATCACCACGGATACTTTGTTGTATTTGTACATAAATTTCACCGTCTGCAAAATTTTTGATAACCATTGGTCCGACTGTTGTTCCCAGATAATCGGCAATTTCCTGTGCCAGCTTCATATGTGAACGGCCTGAGAATAATTTTATGTCATGGGTCGGGTTGATAGTTTTTTCTCTTTGGGGAAAATCCAATGTAAGTTCCATGTTTCATTCCTTCCTTTTTCATACCGGCTATCAAAATTATAGCAGTAAAAACTTTTCAATACATGGAAAGTTTCAAAATATTACGGGTTTTAATTGTGTAATATTATAAATGTCGTAAAAAAAAATTTTGTTAATACAAATGTTTACAATTCAAAAAATGAAATAAATTGTTACAAATGAAATATAGCCTGAATTTTTGAAGATATATTGCTATTTTATTGTTAATATATATAACAAACATATAAAAAATATATTTCATTTTGTAAAAATTGTTCAAATAAGACTAGCCCAACGAAAAAAAAATGGCTATACTGAAAAATGTAGGTTGTTTAATAATAACGTTACTATGTTAAGTAAAAACAGTTGATGGTGATATCGTATTGAATTGAAAATCAAACCGAAGTATGACAAAATTCAGACTTTAATTGAATTAAGTAAAGATAGGGAAAACGTTATTATACAACTATAAAAAATTAAATTAGTTTTACGAGAATTTTTACAGGATGTAAAAATGTAACGTCGAAAGGAGCATGACATGCCAATTATCGTAAACACAAACTACTCGTCTTTAGTTACTCAAAGAAACTTGACCAATGCTACTGATTCATTGAATACAGCATTGCAAAGAATGTCCACAGGTTACAAAGTAAACTCTGCAAAAGATGATGCAGCAGGTATTTACATTGCAACTAATATGGAAACACAAATTAGGGGTTCAAAAGTAGCAAAATCTAACGTAGCAAACGGTGTAAACCTGTTACAAGTAGCAGAAGGCGATTTAGGGGTAATTGAAACAAACTTGCAGCGTATCCGTGACCTGGCTGTACAAGCAGCAAACGGAGTTTACTCTGAAGAATCAATGCAGGCAATGGAAGATGAAGTTACTGCACGTGCTGAAGAAATTACCAGAATCGCAACTTCTTCAAGATTTAATGACTTAGAACTGCTTAGCGGTAATGATTTGACAAATGGTTTGAGACTTCAAGTAGGTGCTAATGCTGAAGCAGCTCAAAACGCTTTGACAATCGATGCAGATATTTTCGCTGCTGCTGATGCAACTGCTCTTGGTCTTGATAACATTACTACTGCTTTTGATAGCGCAACTAACGCTGCTGCATTTATCACAACTGTAGACGATGCTTTAGCTAATATCAATAACAGAAAAGCTTCAATTGGTGCATACCAAAACAGATTAGAATCAGCTAAGACTTCATTGGTAACTAACATTGAAAACAGCTCAGCTGCTAAATCAACAATTATGGATGCTGACATCGCTGAAGAATCTTCTAACTATACTAAAGCTCAAATTCTTCAACAAGCTTCAGCAGCCTTGTTAACTCAAGCTAATCAATTACCGGCATTGGCTCTTCAATTGATTGGCTAATAACACCAATTTACATAATAGGTGATGGCAACTAGCCCGATGTTTTCATCGGGCTTTTTCTTGTTTATATTTTGATACATTTTTTATTTTAAGCGTGGCTGTGTTAATCTATCCACCCGCCGCCAATCAGGTGTTTATCGTCAGCGGAGTAAAAAACAGCTGCTTGTCCGGGAGTTACTGCCGATACTGGTGTTTCAAAAGTAATAAGAGCCTTGTTATTCTCTGAAAGTTGTACATGGGCTTTTTGAAAATCCATATTGTACCGGATTTTTACCAGTGCATCGAATTCTTGTTTTGTTTGCGGATATTGCAAATTTACCTTGCTTATTTTTACGGAATTCTCCAGTATATCTTCTTTTCCTCCAAGATAGACAATGTTCTTTTCCGCATCGATTTTTGCAACATATAGAGGTTCTGAATATGCGATTCCGACCCCTTTTCGCTGACCGATTGTATACTGGCAAAAACCTTCGTGCGTTCCGAGTTTTTCGCCTGTTTTAATATGTATAAATCTGCCTTGTTTCATTGGGATTTTTTCAAGAAGATATTTTTTTGCAGTCATTGGTTTTTTTATAAAACAGATATCCTGACTTTCTTTTGAGGATTTTGAAGGAAGGTTGTTTTCAATGGCAATTTTTCTTATATCTTCTTTTATATAACAATGGAGCGGAAATATAGTATGCGATAACTGTTTTTGTGTTAATTCAAACAGGTAATAAAGCTGATCTTTTTTTGTATCGGCTGCAGGAAATAGTTTATAGATTCCTTTATCATTGATAATTCTGGCATAGTGTCCGGTTGCGATGAAGTCGGCATTTAGATTTTCCAATGCGTAGTCCAAAAGTGCTCCGAATTTTATTGATTTATTGCACAGAATACAAGGGTTGGGTGTTTTTCCGCACTTGTAAGAATTTTCAAAATAATCTATAATTCCTTTTTTAAATTCTTTTGTTAAATCTGCCACGTAGTGCGGGACTCCGATGTTGTTTGCTGCTTTTTCAGCATTTAGTACAATTTGTTCAAAATTTGCATCATCTGTCATTTTTGCGGTCAATGCAACGACGTCATATCCCTGTTTTTTCAGTAAATGGCAGCATACACTGCTGTCCAGTCCTCCGCTGAGGGCGACAGCTACTTTAGTTTTCGTTTTCGACATTGTAGCGTTCTCCGGATTCTGTCAGTGTGTATTCCGTTACATCTGCGATATTTGTGTAGTTTGGCACGACTTTTATTAAATCTTTCTCAACAGCTTCTTGCAGTGTGGCATGATTTACGGGGAGTCCTGTCGCAGGCACCAGTTTTGCATTAATTTGTTTTATCGTGAAGCGGTCTGTATTTTCATTTTCCCAGATGTATTTTGCCGTAAGCATTAACAGGTCAAGCGGGTTTTGTGAGTCGAAAACAGACAGAAAAGCCTGAAAAGGCGATGTAATTTCAACTTTTTCTTCAACTTCAATTTTGGGATTTTCCATTGAATCCTCAAGCACTTTTTCAAATTCAGGCTGTTCTTTAAGACCGGGTGATTGTATCTCGTTTATTTTTACCAGTTCTTTGACTTCAATAAAGCCTTTTCTTTTAAGTTTCGCTTCATCTACAGGGATATTTTGTATGGGAGACTGTGAGTTAGTTACTCCCGTAATCCAATCTGACAGTTGAGATTCAAAGGTCTCCTTGTCTGAAGTGGAGAATTCAAACTCCATATCACCTTTTTTAATTTTAAAATAATACTCATGCATCTGATACTGCTTTCTTGATGTTGTTTGTCGGGATGTATGTTACAGTTTTATAATAACATTAACAAATTGAAGGGGCGGATTTATAAGCTTTCATAATATTCTTTTAATAAAACCGCATCATCTTCAATATTAGGGCTTTCGCAGACAAGTACACCTTTTACTCCGAAGTCCCTGAATGCTCTAAGCAGCTCTTTATAGTTCATATCACTTTCTTCAAGTATCAAATGTTTTTTTTCACCCTTTTCGCCGTAATCTATTCCTGCAACATGTGCATGAAAATTTTCAAGAGCATACAGGCCTATTTCACTGCCTATTTTGTCAAATATGGCAGCAAATTCATCATAGGTGTTGTATAAACCGTTCGTTCTTGCGTGTAAGTGTGAAAAATCAACGCAAGGCAATACCTGCTCAAATGTTTTTGATAATTCAATAATTTCTTCAAGATTTCCCCACTGCGTGCCTTTACCCGTTGTTTCCGGCCTAACCCATATTTTGTTTCCTTCTTGAGCTAAATTTTCTATAATTTCTGCAGTGGCTTTTTCTACTTTTTTGTATACATCTTGTTTATTCTGCCCCATATAATAAGCTGCATGGTATGTAATACTGTAGGCATTCAGGCTATTGCCAATTTTAGCTGTGTCTGTAATATATTTTTTGCTTGCTTCTACTTTTTCTTCTTCTTTTGAGTTTAAATTAATGTAAAAAGGAGCATGTGCCGTTAAAATTAAATTTTTTTCTTCTGATGAATTGCGCACTATCTGTTTGCTTTTGTCCGACATTCTAATCCCGTGAACAAATTCAAGTTCCATTCCGTCAAGATTTAATTCTTCTAATATTTCAAAAGCACGTCCGTAGCCGGCTGCACCGGTGGATAGAGGTTGTCCGGCTGTTAAAAAGTTTAATTTATCCATGTGTTCCAATTATCCTAATCTTTCTCCAACCTGCGGGTTAAATTTTTCAATAAACATTTTTGCATCAGAAATCAAATAAGAGCCGAACTGCAAAGATTTTATAGAGAGAATTCCGTCGCCTGTCGCAACATTTAAGCAATCTTTGACGGAGATTATAGTTCCGGGGGCTTCTTTTACCTTTTTGGGGCAGACTTCTGCTGAAAATATCTTAACAAAAACACCTCTGAATGTTGTCATTGCCGTAATAAACGGATTTAATGCTCTGATGAATCTTTCAATGTGGTATGCATCTTTTGAAAAATCTATATAATTTTTAAAGTCTTTTGCATCTATTGCCGGTGCGGTGATAAACTCTCCGAATGGCTGAGGTACACTTTTAATTACCGGATTTAGCTCATATTGTTTCAAAAAATCCGACACCATATCGGCGCAAAGAAAATTTAGTCTGTTAAAGAGTGTCCCCATAGTTTCTTGCGGTTCAAGCGGGATTTTTTTCTGCCAGATAATATTTCCCGTATCAAAATTTTCATCCATAAAGTGTAACGTAACTCCGGTTTCTTTTTCATTGTTAATAATCACATGGCTGTAGGGATTTGCGCCTCTGTATTTTGGCAGAAGCGACGGATGAACATTAACAAATCCGCTTTTTACGCTATTAATAAGTTCCGGCTTGAATTTTTTATTATAAGAACATACAACAGCTATATCCGCATTTAAAATTTTTATTTTATTAATGAAATCAGGTTCATTTATTGACGTTTCATATTTTAATATATTTTGTCCTTTGCTTTTTGCAAATTGAACCATAAAATCATAAGAAGGCTCGCTAATATGAGGCGGTACTACCGCTACAATATTGAACCCGTCAGAAACAAGTTTGTCCAGACAGACTATTGCCATATCCGGCATTCCTATGAATAGAATCTTTTTTTTATATTTATTTGGCAAGATGAGCTCCTAAGATTGTGCCTGTGTAAATGCCTATACCGGTGATAATTATACAAACTATTACGCTTGAAAGAATATAGCCCAATCCGGCAATAATTTCACCGTTTTTTAATAAATTGTACGATTCAACAGAAAAAGTGGAAAATGTTGTCAGTCCTCCGCAAAAGCCCACTGTTACTGCAAGTTTTAAGTGGGACTGGACATTTAGTTTCTGTATGAAAAATGCATACAAAAATCCTAACAAAAAGCTGCCGGCAACGTTAACTAAAAATGTAGCGAGCGGAATTGCACAATTTTGGCAAAGTATAGTTTTGCCAAAAGTTATATTCGTTAAGTACCTCAGTACAGAACCAATACCGCCGCCTAGAAATACAAAAATTATATTTAGCATAGGTTAATGGTACTATTTTTAGCTTTTTTAAGCAAGTGCAAATTATTGCAGAGTTTTTATACAGTAGTCTTCGCAGTCTTGCTTCCAGGTTTCAAATCCGGCCAGAGAGTTTAGAAGCCTTGTTAACAATATTGAAATATATTTAGGCGGCAGGTCGCTTAAATCTATTACAAATTCGTTTATTCCTATATCTTTTAAAATATCAATATAGTCATACAGATGCAATATGTAATCTTTAAACATATGCATTCTGCAAAATCCGTCAACAACAAAAGGAAAGACTTTATTTAAAGAAGGATCTTTAAGTGCATAGTTTCCGTTATGGCATGGCGCTTTACAAGACAACCTTGATACTATTGCGCTGTCGTTATTTAAAGGACACAAACCGAGGCTGGGAATTCTTACATTGCCTGCTATGGTCAGTTTTTTATTCGGAATGATGTTTTTAATTTTCTTTATACAATTTTTGATATTTGAGATATCTTCAAATGTACTGAAATCAATTGTTTGAATAGGATGTAAGTTATTTATACATTTTATGGACATGCTGTTTAAGAGATTGATGCCCTGTCCTATTTCAACCGGGATACGATGCAGTTCGTCATCGTTAACAAATGCCCACAGGTATCCTATATTGTTGATAATAATTGAGGAGGGTACAGGTTCTGTCAAGCAGAGGTTTTTTACATATTCATAAACCCTGTCAAAATCACGTTCAATGAGGATTCTGGGCGTACTGAGCTGTAGTTTGATTCCTGTAGTAAAGCAGAATTTTTTTACTTTTTTTATAAGTTCATTGAAACTGCTTTTAGAAAGGTCGGCAGTATTTAATATTTCTCCGTATTCAACAGAATATACAGGGTTAAATCCGGTCTTGGAAATAAAATTCCTGATTTCGGCGAGCTGTCCTATAGACGACAGGCGCAGATTAATTTTAGGCAGTTTTAGTTTAGAGTAGTCAAAATCTTTTTTTAATCTCGGACGTTTTTTCTCCCATTCAAATTTCTGAATATTTCTGCTGAATTTAAAATCAGAGCCCTGCGCACTCATGATTTCTCCTGAGAAATGGTTTGTTTGGTAGATACTTTTGCGGACATGCTTAAACGGCAGCTTTTGATTTTTAAAGACTTTGGGTTTTGCCAGAATTTTTTCGACAAGTTTAATACCCTCAAGTATTTCGCCGGAGTTAGAAAACTTTCCTTTTATTACTACGGCATCAATGGCATGAAGTTTTTTAATATCCTCTGCGCACCATGGCAGATTATCAGAATCAATTGCCAGAGATATATTTTTGTACTTTTTGATTTTTGCAATGTTTTTCAGGTAAATTTCTTCTGTAATTATCAGCTGGTCAATTTTGTGAAACATGTTTACAAAATCTATTCCCGCAAGGTTATGAATATCAAAATAAGAGTCAATAATCACTTTATAAGGCAGCGAGTGAGTTTTTATGGATTCTAAAATTGCATAGCTGTTAATAAATATTCCGTCAATTTCTGTATTTTTTAAGTAATTAATAAATTTTTTAATTTCTATTAAGTTTTCTTCTGTAATATTGTGTTTAAAGTTCACAAAAACTCTGGAACCGTTTTCATGAGCTGCATTGATAAATTTTTTAACATAATCGAAATTGTTGTTTAAAAATTTATGATGGTATACGTAAAAATCCCTGCATTTTATTTCTGATACGAAATTATCAATATCTTCAGGAGTTTTTATCGGTGCAATTATTGAAATATCCTTCATTATTCTATTATAATATTTTTTTTTGAATTAAGATATAATTTATTAAGATAGAAAAAGATTTGCCTTAAATTCAAGAATGTAATAAGATTATATTAAAATAGGTCAATCGTATGTTATTTTAAAGACCTGTTGAGATTAATATGTATTAATAAGAATAGAATATGAAGAGAGTGTAGATGTTTGGAGAATTAGAAGATTCTGATATATATGTAAATAATCAGAACGAGAGTTTCGAGGAACCTGCGGACACAGATGCTTATCCGCAACTGGATGCTTCCGCTCCGGGGATTAAAAAGGATTCCGAAAACGGAAGACTTATGATTTATGTTGTAGTTCTTGTGCTAGTTATTATAGCAGCAGGCGGTTTTTATTTTTATAAAATGAAAATGGATGAATCCGCTAATACGATTGTATCTGCTGAGGAACAACAAAGCACACAGGAAATGGGCGATTATTTTTACGACAAGGCAACATCCGAAAATCCGCAGAATGCCACAGGTGCAGCTGCTGATACGACTGTTGTAAATGTTGATTTATCCGCTCCGGCTCCTGCTGCGGCTACAGACAAAAATACTGCTAATGCTAAACCTGATGCAGCAAATGCTCCGCAGCAGGATGTAAAAAAAGCTGCGGCTGCCGGTAAAGATGCGAAAAATGCCGCTAAGGTTCCTGAGCTGAATCCCAAGGAAAAGTCTAAATTGGGTACAGCCGCTAACAAGCCGGTTGTCATTCCTGTCCTAAACGGAGGCCGTGCAAATCCGTTTTTACCTTATCAACAAGAGGTTGTTGTCGCAAATATGCCTCAGTTTGATATAATTGCACCTCCGATGGAATTGCCGGAGATTGATCCGCTCAGCGATGCAATGATGGCTACAAAGGTTTCCGGAATTATGTTTGACAGCGTTCGACCCTCGGCAATTATAAACTTTGACGGCACAGACCATCTGGTACATAAAGGCGACAGGGTGAAAGGATATTTAATTCTTGATATTACAAAAGACAGAGTTGTAATGAAAAACGGAACAAATATATATAGAGCTTCTGTCGGTCAGGAGGTCGATGAAAGCCTCAAGTTTAACGAAGTTTCAAATTTAAGCAGCCAGTTTGGCGGTGCATACAACAGAGCATCAAATGCGATAGAAATTATAGGAAAATAATTAATCATAGGAGTCGAAAATAAATGTTTAATTCTAAGAAAATTAAAATTTTGTCTGCGGGGATAGCTATAACAGCAATGTCTCTTGCGATTGGCGGTGCCGGATTCTGTGTACAGATGAGTGCATCAGTTTCCCAGCCTGCCTTGAGAAATGAATATAAAGGCACTAACACCATTCAGCTTGATGGTGCCGTATCTCTTAGTCATGGAAATCAAAGGATAAGCGTAAGCCTTCGTGATTCAGATTTGAGACAAGCTTTGAGAATGATAGCTGACAAAGCAGGTTTAAATATTATTTTTCACAGCTCTGTTGACGGTACAGTAACGCTTGATTTGGTTAATGTTACTCTCAATGATGCATTTAAGATGATTTTGCAGGCAAGTGAATTATCATATTTCTTAGATAATGGTACATTGTTAGTCATGAGTAAAGATGCAAGTCTGGCCTCTGACGTATCTAAACAAAATATGATGGTTATTCCGGTAAAATATGCTGATGCGGCTAAAGTTGCTGAATTTTTGAATAATAACGTATTTTCGACTAACAGACCAGGGTTGTCTAATAATAAAATCGTTGTTACGAATCCTGTAACAAATGAACTGGTTCTTTTCGGAACAAAAAATGACTATGCCATGGCTCAAAAAATAGTGGCAAAGATTGACACCAAACCTAGAATGGCGACTTTTAAAGTTAATTATACAACCCCAAAAGAAATGGCAGATTTAATATGCAGATCTTTGTTCCCTGAAGCTACACTGGGTAATGACGGCAAAGCGACCGGCGGTGCTTCGGAACTCGGCGGCGGTTCAGGCAACACTGCATCAGTTCCTGCTGTAGAGCTCGGTACCGGTAAAGTGGCCTGTGTGTTAAAAGGAAAGGCTAGTGCCGGTGGTACGGCTGTTGGTGATTCAAAATTAACATCTCTCGGTGATACGGCGCTTACTGTAATGTATTTCCCGCAAACCGGCAGAATTAATATCACAGGCGGTTCTGAAAGCCAGACTGAAATGATTGCTGATTTTATTAAAGATAATGATAAAAAACAGCCTCAAGCTTATATGGAAGTTCAGGTTATAGAACTTACAGAAAGCGGTTCGAAAACATTTAATAACACATGGGGAATGTATTCACCGTTCTTTACTGCTGAGTTTGGAAATACCGGTTTACAGTCCAGACGTCCTACCTTCCTCCACGGAAATGGTTATGATGTTCTTAATGCTGCAACACAAGAACCGCAATACAGAGTATCAAGATACAGCGGCCCTGTTAACTTGACTTATCAAATTCAGTACCTTATTGAAAATGGCAAGGGTAGAGTTTTGGCCAATCCGAAATTGCTTGTTACTAACGGACAACAGTCTGTAATCGATTTGACTTCTGACTATATTGAATCTACTGAAGCGCAAATCATGGGTACAGGCGGTCTTGCCGGCGGTGTTCAAAAGACATATAACATTGAAAAAGATAACGGTATGTCTATTGCAATGGTTCCGTATATCAGCTCTGACGGTTATGTTACTTTGAACATGCAGCCTAAATATGCGACTATTAAAGAACAAGTTATGGATGATTATGTTAACGGTGATGTAACTACTCAGGTAATCGCTGCTACTTTGCTTCAAAGAAGGAACCTTGACTTGTCGAATGTCAGAATCAAAGATGGTGAGACACTTGTTATTGGAGGATTGATTCAGGAAAATGAAACGAAAGAAGTCCAAAAAGTTCCTTTCTTGGGTGATTTACCATATATAGGTTCTTTATTCAGAAACACGTCAACAACTAATGAAAAATCTGAACTGGTAATTCTTGTTACACCAAGGATTATCAAAGATACAGAAGACATTAGTAAAACAGATAATCTATAATCTTTTATAATCAATTATGGCAACTGAAACAGTAAATAAAATAAAAAATAATATTAATAATAATTTTGCTTCCCTTTTTGGGGAAGCAGAATACAAAAAGCACGGTTTTATACCTGTTAATTCGCAAGGCGGTTATTTCTTTGTTGTCCTTAGACAGGGCGGCGATAAGTCAAAAATTTCTGATATGTTTGCGAAAAAGGTAAAGGAACCGCTGAAGTTTATTACTGTTGACAGAGAATCTTTTGGTGATTTATTTGAATATTACACTTCAGTAAATTTTAATAAAGAATTACCGCAGGGTATTGCCGGAGAATATCATGAGCACAAAAAACGGCTTGGTGAAATTCTTATTGACTCTAATTATATTTCAGAAGAGCAGCTTGCGGAAGCGTTAGCGGAAAGCAAAAAGCAATCAATGCCAATCGGTTCTTTTCTTGTAAAGAAAGGTCTGATTACAGTAGAGCAGTTAAAGGAAGCACTTTCTGAGCAGCTTGGATACAGCGCAGTTGTAAGCTCTCAATTAAATATTGATTCTTCTGTATTAAAAATTTTGCCGGAAGATTTTATAAAAGAAAATCAACTGTTACCAATTTCATCAGACGGTAAATTTCTTGATGTTGGTATGGTAAACCCTGATAATAAAAAAGCTCTTAATGAAATTGTATACCTTACCGGCTTGAGACCCAGGGTGCTTTTGATTACCTTTATGGAGTATCAAAATTGTATTTCTCAGTTCTACAGCGATGCTCGAAAAGAAACTTCAAAAATCATAAAAAGAATTGAGGAAGAAAAGCTCCAGTTTGAAGTGGAAGAATCGTTATGGGAGCAGGTCGAAAGGGAGCTTGAGGATGCTACCGGTACTGTTGCAATGTTTGCGAACAAGATTATCTCAGATGCAATCGATATGCATGCATCAGATATCCATATTGAACCTCGTTTGAACAATTACATTGTTAGATACAGGATAGACGGTATCTTAAAAAAAGTTTTGGATTTGCCTGCAAAAGTTGAGACTTCTGTAATTGCCCGTTTCAAAGTTTTGTCACGGATGAATATTGCTGAGCACAGACGTATGCAGGACGGTACTTTTACCATCAAATATAACGGGTTGTCTTACGATTTCCGTATTAATACTTTGCCTGTAATGGGTAAAGAAAAAATGGTTATAAGAATCCTGGCTCCAGCGGCCAGTATTAAGGCCGAAGATAAACTTATTAAATTGATAGGCGGTACGGAAGAGGATTTGGCCAGAATTAATAAAATGACTACATCGCCAAATGGTATCATTCTTGCTGTAGGCCCCACAGGTTCAGGTAAAACGACAACACTATATTCTATATTAAAGAGTCTTAATGACGACGGTATAAACATAACCACAATTGAAGACCCTGTGGAAATTAAGATTGAAGGTTTGAACCAGTCGCAAATAAATCCAAAGGCGGGAATAACTTTCGCATCTTGTATGAAAGCAATATTGAGACAGGATCCAGATATTATTCTTATCGGTGAGATTCGTGACTTTGAAACCTTAGAGACTGCTATCGCGGCTGCATTGACAGGTCACTTGGTGTTGAGCACGCTGCACACAAACTCTGCTGCCGCAACAATTACTCGTCTTATACAGATGGGGGCGGCTGATTATTTAATTTCTTCAACCTTGACAGGTATTGTTGCGCAAAGGCTTGTAAGAAGACTTTGCCCTAAATGTAAGGTGGGATATCACCCGACGCTGGAAGATGCCCGTAAAGTTTTAACTAATAAAGAAGAAATTGAACAATTCATGAAACGTACTATATACAAGCCCAAGGGGTGTTTTGACTGTGGACATGAAGGTTATCAGGGACGGCTTGGTGTTTATGAAGTAATGAATATTACAAAAGAGATAAAAAAATTAATAGCACAGAACGCTCACGACATTGAAATTGAAGAAGCAGCTGTTGGAGCCGGAATGAAAACACTGCAAAAATCCTGTCTTGGGCATATATTGAGAGGCGAAACTTCTATCAATGAATTTGTTCGTGTGTTAGGTACCGTAACGGAGTAGGATAAGTATGGCAATATTTAATTACATAGCATTAAAGGATAAAACCGAAATCGTTAACGGGAAGATAGAAGCCGATGACGTTAAAACAGCAAGAGAAGAAATTCGTAAGCTCGGGCTTCTTCCTACGAAAGTTTTTGCAGAAAATACGAAGAGCTCTGCACCGAAAGTAAAATTGAGTCCTTTGTCGTTGCAGGAGCTGATTGATTTTACTTCTACATTCCAAACACTGATTCAAACAGGTGTACCTTTGATTGAGGGTTTAGTGTTTTTGGAAAAGGATGCTGTCAGTTCGAGAATACGGCTTTTGGCCAAAGAAATCAGAAAACAGGTTATTTCAGGAGCTACGTTTGCTGATACAGTAACAAAATACCGTGAGATATTTGGCAGTGTATATGTCGGTTTGACAAAGGCCGGTGAAGATTCTGGTGAGATGGAACGAACGATGGAAAGGCTCGTAGAGCTGTTGAAAAAACAACATGCTATCAGAAGCCGTGTAATCGGAACTTTGATGTATCCGTGTTTCGTTATCGTTTTGGCAATAGTTGTTGTTACCGTCATGCTTATGTTTGTATTTCCGGCATTTAAGGAAATGTTTGATAATGCTGGTGCAAAACTTCCTATATTTACACAAATTTGTATAGATATGGGAACTTTTATGAAAGAGTACTGGTATTTAGTGTTAATGTTTCCTGTTGTTTTATTTGCATTGGGTTATGCCGCATTTAAAAATGAAGTGTCAAGAAAAATTCTTGATGAATTTTTCTTGAGGATACCGCTAGTCGGAAAGATGTTAAAGTTTGCTAACTTTTCAAACTTTTTTACCGTAATGCACGTGGCATATGAGGCAGGTATTCCTATTGTAGACTGTCTTTACCTTGCAAATTTAACTATTGATAACTGGACATTGAGAAAAGCAGTTACTGATTCTATATCCAAAGTTCAACAGGGTACTCACCTTTCTACATCCATGCGTTCAGCGCAGGTGTTTCCGTCAATGGTAATGTTCATGGTTGCGACCGGTGAACAAACAGGTAAATTGGGTGATATGCTTGCTCAATCTGTTAGATTTTTGGATAAAGAGCTTGATAATATTATTGATGCATTAACTAGGATGATTGAGCCTTTAATGCTTATCGTAATCGGTTGTATCGTTATGTTCCTAGCACTTGCGTTATACTTGCCGTTGTTCCAAACATACCAACTTTCTTAGAAAGGGAAGAATTTAATGACAGATGATGATTTAAATGTTGAAATAGAATTAAACCCGATAAGTGATGATGATTTCACGAATGGTGTATGGTCGGAACGGGTTTTGGTTATAACACAGGATTATGAAATTAAAGGCTATGTCTTTATGCCGAAAGTGGGAAGGCGCAGCCGTGTTCTTTCCGATATATTAAACGGAAAAAAGCGTTTTGTTGCGATTAAAGATTGTGAATTAGCATATAGGCAGCTTCCGAATCGTAGAACGGAGTTTCATGATTTTGTTCAATTGAATATTAATTCAATAATCATACTCCGCCCTACATCATCAGAAGAATAAAATAAAAGATAGAAAAAACTTGATTCAAAATCATGTCTATGTTATTTATAATATACACCATCTGTTAAGGGCTGCTAGCTCAGGTGGTTAGAGCGCACGCCTGATAAGCGTGAGGTCGGTGGTTCAAGTCCACTGCGGCCCACCATTTATAAACAAGAGCCGAAAAGGCTCTTTTTTAGTGGCTTTTTAAGCTACAATCTGTGTTTCAGACGATTGCAGATTTTTAATCAAATTTTCAAAAATCGTCAAAAACCTTTTGTGCTAACTATTTTCAGAGTTTGAGTTCAAAGCAGACTTGTTTCTTCATACGAGTATTCTTTGTCATCAAATTTTATAATCTCACCTATGTCTTTTGATTTTCTTGGCAGGTCTTTTTTATA
>CASDVD010000113.1 GCA_949284155.1 uncultured bacterium
GATGAATTTATGGATAAAAAAGGTACTCTTACTACCGGTATTATACAACGTGTAGAGAACAGAAACGTGTTTGTTAATATTGGAAAAACCGATGCAATTCTTCCTTATAAAGAGCAGATTCCCGGTGAGTATTACAAACCCGGTAACAGAATAAGAGTTTTTGTTTTGAATGTAAAAGAAACTAACAGACTTCCTCAGGTAATAGTTTCACATGCGCATGCGGAAATTGTCAGAGAGTTGTTTGAGCTGGAGGTTCCTGAAATTGAAGACGGAATTGTCGAAATAAAATCGATTGCCAGAGAAGCCGGTTACAGAACAAAGCTTGCAGTTCACAGTAATGACCCTGAAATTGATTCGGTAGGTGCTTGTATCGGGCCAAGAGGAAGCAGAATTCAGACTATTGTCGGTGAATTAAAAAATGAAAAAATAGATATTGTACGATGGTCTGAAGACCCGGTAGAGTATATTGTAAATGCTCTGTCTCCGGCAAGAATTATTTCTGTAGATATTCTCGCTGATGATGAAACCTCTAAAGAGGCTCTTGTTGTTGTTCCTGACGACCAGCTAAGCCTTGCAATAGGCAGAGAAGGGCAAAATGTCAGACTTGCTCATAAACTTACCGGATGGAAAATAGATATAAAGAGTGCTTCTCAGGCTGAACAGGCTGAGGCTTCCCGCAGCTATGAAGAACCTGTTGTTGAAGAAGAAGACTCTTATGAGGAACTTCCTTCTGCCGAGCAGGATGAAGATAATATCATTGAAGAAGAGTATGGTATTGATGAAGAAGATGTTATCAATGAAATACCTGAATCTGAAACGGATGAAAATTCTGAAAACGAATAATAAAATAGAAAAAGCCGGAGTTTATATTCCGGCTTTTTCTTTAAAAATACTGCATTCCTTTTAAATAGAAAAGCAATGTCAGCAGAAATATATAAATAACAAAAATTGTTATAATAATTGTCTGTGTTTTTTCTCTGCTTTCTGGTGTATTTTTCAGCAGATTCAACAGGTAATTGTTGACGTCTTTTTGTGTTGAATAAAAGGGGATTTTTCTTTCTAATAATACGGGTAAAATCCAATAAAGCTTTCTGTCTGTAATCTTTATGACTACAGAGGTATTATCTTTTTGTAAAATTGTTATATCAAAGTATAGTTCCCCGCGTCTCAGTGCCCAGCACCCCGGCACGGTTGTGCAGTAGAAACTTATTTCTTTTACGTTATTGTATTCAAAGGTTAAAATTTGTTTGTTCCGTTCAAATCCAAATTCTGTTTCATTGTACAAGAAATAGTCTGCATAATCTTTTTGATATTTATATTGAAAAAATAACACTGTAGCATGTGTAATTACAACGGTGAAAAATAGTATTTCACTCATAAAGTATTCTCCCGACAACAACAAGAATATGAGTATTATGCCGTATACAACAGCCGGAAGTATAATCTGCATTTTGTAGCTTTTAATATTTATTTTTTTCATATTACTCCCGATTAATTTTCATTATGCAATTTTTACAATCAAACTCCAGTGGATATTTTTTGTTCTGTTCGTCAACCAGAAACAGCTTTTCAGGCTTTGTATTTTTTAAACAAATTCCTAATTCTCTTCTGATGCAGTGCTTGCTTTGCATCAGACATTTTCCGGCTCCGCCTTTTTCAAATGCTTGCTGAATAACTTTTGCTCCGCAAGACTCATAGAATTCTTTTGCCATTTTATTTGAGATATTTTGTGTATAGTCAAGTTCTTTTATTGGATATTCATTCGGTGAATATTCTGTATTTCTGGTCTTTCTGTGATAATTTTTTTGCAGAAATTCTCTGTACTCTTCAAGAAAATTTCTCCTTATCTCATTGAGTTTGGATATCGGAATAAATAAGCCGAAGTCTTCGCTTAAATCTATTTTCCTGATTAAAAATTCCGCACTTTTTGAAAACTGTGAGATGAGATTTTCTCTTGCTTTTTCCTTATTTTTAGCTTGTTCAAACTCATTTGGAAAGCTTTTTAAAAATTCATTATTAAGCAAAATATTCAGACTGTCATTATTATTTGA
>CASDVD010000114.1 GCA_949284155.1 uncultured bacterium
ATTTTCTTTAGATTCTTCCACGTTTCTAAACCTTTCTTAGTTTATTATCTTCAACTTATATTTTGACAATTAATACAACAAACAAAAATGCGGCTTCTCAGCCAATCTATATCATATTAAATTGTCGGGTAACTTTTCTGACTTTTTTATAATACATGATAAAGTTTTTCATGCAAGCCTTTGCGCACAATTTGTTTCTTGAACGTAACTATTGTTTTTAATACTATTTAAAAAGCATTTAGACAGGTATAAAAGCAATGTGTACCGATTATGAAAAAGCCGTAGATATTCTGACCTCACGGGAAAAGTTTTATATAAATCTGGGACTTGAAAGAATATCGAAAATTCTCGAACTTCTCAAAAACCCACAGGAAAATCTGAAAATAATACATATCGCAGGCACGAACGGAAAAGGTTCGGTCAGTGCCATATTGAGCAGTATATTAACGGAAGCCGGCTATAACACCGGCCTTTATACCAGCCCGCACATAATTAAATATACTGAACGAATAAAAATAAATAATATAAATATAAGTGATAAAATATTTGCTCAATTAATCTCGGAAATAAATGAAAAAGCCCAAAAGAACAATATATATCTGACAGAATTTGAACTTCTCACAGCTGCAGCATTAAAACACTTTTCGGATAACAAAACAGATATATGTATTCTTGAAACCGGCCTTGGCGGAAGATTTGATGCAACAAACGCTATATCTCAAAATTTATGTTCAATTATAACTTCAATTTCACTTGACCACACGGACAGACTCGGAAAAACCGTTGAAGAAATAGCATTTGAAAAAGCAGGCATAATTAAGCCCGGATGTCCCGTGATAATAAACTCTGACAATGCAGGATTCAATGTCATTAAAAAAAGGGCCTGTCTGAAAAATGCACCTGTTATTACACCTCAAAACAAAGTAACACTAAAATTTCAAAACAATACCAACTATGCTGTTATTAACAATGTAAGTTACAAATTTAATCTTCTCGGATTGTATCAAAAGGAGAATCTTGAACTTGCCTATGAAGCATGCCGGAACCTGAAAAACTTTAACATAACATCAGACGCAATACACAAAGCTCTGGAAAAAGTATTCTGGCCATGCAGGCTTCAATATATAGAAAAATATAATCTTATACTTGACGGTGCGCATAATCCTGGCGGAGCTGAAGTTTTAAAAGAAAGCTTAGATTATTATTTTTCTGACAAAAAAAGAATCTGGATTTACGGCTCATTAAAAAATAAAGATTATCAATCATCCGTAAAAATTCTTTTTAATAAAAAAGACGAAGTATATTTATACGATTTTAAGCACCCTAATCATGCATCATTTGACGAATTATCAAAAAATACAGAAGGAAAAATCTATACAGCCGATACACAACAGATAAGAAAGCTGCTTACCCGCAGCGAATTAAAAATTATAGCCGGCTCAATATATATGCTGGGAGAAATTTTAAAAAATATTACCGAACTGGATAATATCTATTAAAGGTTAAATCCGCAATAATAACATGTCAAACAAAGTACATACAAGAAAGCAGGAGACATTATGTTAACCACGGTAGAAGAAAAAAATGAGCTTGTAAGAGTTATTATTGTAGAAGACTACAAACTCACAAGAGTCGGTTTGCGCTCGACAATTAATGAATTTGAAAATATCAAAGTTGTTGGTGAAGCGGAAGATGCACAAAAAGGACTTGAACTTATTGAAAAAGAAAAACCGAATGTAGTGCTGATGGATTTGGGATTGCCGGGAATAAACGGTATTGAGGCCACTCAAAAGGTAAAAGAAATTGCACCGGAAACAAAAGTTATTATACTCACTTCACATGACAGAGAAGAAGAAGTACTGGCAGCACTGGGCTCCGGCGCACATGCATACTGTCTGAAAGACATAGACCCCAAAACTCTTTCAAATGTAATAAAAAATATTGCACGTGGAGCCTGCTGGCTGGATCCTGCTATTGCTAAAGTCGCACTGGGACTTTTCCCAAAGCCTGAAAACACAAATCTTTCCGGCTCCGCAGAAATTTCTGATGCAAGAGCACAACTGACAGAAAGAGAATTTGAAGTTTTAAGACTGCTTGTTAAAGGCAAAAGCAATACAGAAATTGCCAAAGAATTAATCGTCAGCGTACACACAGCCAAAGCTCACGTTTGCAGCATTCTTCAAAAACTTTGTGTGGATGATCGTGTACAGGCGGCAGTTAAAGCAATTAAAGAAAATATTATTTAGCCGATATATGCCATGTAATAATATAAAAAAGGGAGAAATATCTCCCTTTTTTGCCGTAAAAGCTCTCATATTTCTTTAAAGCAAAGCACTCACTCCGATGATTAATTATTTATAAAAATTAGTTAATTTGTTTATTGCAGACATACCGAATTTGATTGTATAATTAATGACACAAAGGAGTTTTAATGAGTGAGAGCAAAAAAGTAGATGTAGTTGTTGTCGGCGCAGGGCCGGCAGGAGTCAGCGCCGCTATTACAATCGCAAGAGGCGGACGAAAAGTAGTACTTATAGAGCGTGGCAATTTTTCCGGTTCGAAAAATATGTACGGCGGAGTTATTTATTCTCATGCCGCAAAAGAAATTTTTCCCAATTTTAAAGAAGCCCCGATAGAAAGATTTGTTACGTCTCATGACTATGTACTTATGTCAGAATACGACAGTACAACCATAACATATAAAAATACTCTTGAAAGAGAAATTTCCTTTATTGCTCTTCGTCCAAAATGGGATAAATGGTGCGTTGAAGAAGCAAAAAAAGCAGGTGTATATTTCTGCCCCGATACAGTTGTAAGAGAACTTATTGTTGAAGAAAACACAGTTATAGGCATAAAAACGGATTTGGAATACTTTTATGCAGATATAGTAATAATAGCGGACGGGGTGAACTCAATACTGGCCGAGCAAGTCGGACTAAGAACGCAGCTAAAACCAAAACAGGTAGCCCTGGGAGTAAAAGAAGTTTTCAAACTGCCGCAAGAAGTAATTGAACAAAGATTCGGACTCATAAACGGTGGCGGCAGAGAATTTAAATTAATAGGCGGCCCGCTCCGTGGAATGATGGCAATGGGAATCATGTTTACAAACAAAGATTCTGTTGCCATAGGCATAGGTGCATCTTTAGAAGATTTGAAAAACAAAAAAATAAAGCCGTATGAACTATTGGATGATTTAAAACATCACCCAGCAGTCGCAGACTATATAAAAGACGGGGAACTGCTTGAATACTCGGCACATTTAATCCCGGAAGGCGGCTTTGACTCTGTACCCAAGCTATATGACAACGGGGTAATGGTTGTCGGAGATGCTGCAATGCTTGTCGATAATGTACACTTTGAGGGTACAAATCTTGCAATGTACAGCGGAAAATTTGCCGGTGAAACAGCACTCGAGGCAATAGAAAAAAATGATTTTTCAGCAAACACGCTCTGCCTTTACGAAAAAAAATTACAAAACAGTTTTGTAATGAAAGATTTGAAAACATACAGAAGCGTAGTCGATAATATTATGGACAGAACCGATTCGTATCTGGGATATTATCCGGAAAAAGTTAATGAATTTTTTGAAATATTCACAGAAACCGACGGCAGAGAAAAACGTGGAAAATATATCAGATTTATAAAAAATTTCTTTGGCAAAAGAAGTCTGTCAGAATTGTTCAAAGATGCAATAACAGCGTTAAAACTGGTGTTTGGAGTATTTAAACCGTGAGTGAAAATATAGATAAAAAATTATTTAAAGTAAAATACAAAACCGATGAGAACTGTCATCTTGTGCCGGAAGAATCAAAATGCTTGCAATGTTTGGAAAAAGTGTGTACAATTGTATGTCCGGCGGGTGTATATAATTACAATGAAAGCGAAAAGAAGCTCACAGTAAGTTATGAAAAATGCCTCGAATGCGGAGCTTGCAGAATATTATGCAAAAACATCAGCTGGAAATACCCTAAAGGGGGCAAAGGAGTAATTTACAAAAACAGCTGAAAGGCAAAGGTATGAAAGAAGAGTATAGTCAAAATTACAGACGCTGGTACGACAAAGACCCGTTATTATCAAAATCAATGAGAACGCTCAGGGAATCTGATGATGAAACGCAAATCAAAGTTGCATTGAATCTGATTAAAATTATTATTGAGCATAATATATCAGAAAATACGTATTCAGCGGTTGAAGATATAATGTCGGCTGTAGAAGACGGTACGCTGGAAAAGGGCAAAAGCAGATGGTATGATATTGACAATACCGTCAGAACCGCTATTAATATGCTTGAAAACAGCCCGGAAGTAGTTCAAAAATCAGTAGCCAAAGAAATGGCAAAAATGGTCGTCAATGAAATAACAAAAGAAACTGACGAAGACGACGATGATGAAAACGAATAAATCCTGATATGATACAAAAACAATGGGATATAAAAGGGAACATAAATGTTCCTGAAGAAATTCTTAGTGCAGCAGAAAGCAGAATTACGGCTGAACTATTGTTACAAAGAGGGATTGACAGTATTCAGAAAATTCATGATTTTTTGAATCCTCTGGATATGAAAATTTCTCTGCCGGATGTTTTTTGCGATATGCAAAAATGTGTTGAGAGAATTGATTTTGCAATCAAAAATTCCGAGAAAATAATTATATACGGAGATTTTGACTGCGACGGAGTAACATCAACAGCTCTTTTATATAAAACTTTAAAATATCTCGGTGCAAATGTTTCCTATTATATTCCGACAAGAGAATACGAAAACCACGGGCTCAATACAAAAGCGTTAGTAAAGCTGATTGCAAAAGAAAAAGCAAAACTTTTTATAACTGTTGATTGCGGAATAAGTGACCTGGAAGAGGTAAATTTCTTAAATAGTTTCAAATTGGATGTAATAATCACAGACCACCATGAAGCACCTGATGAACTTCCAAAAGCATTTGCAATATTAAATCCTAAAGCATTTAATGCACTGGATAAAGACCTGCCTGTGGACGTTATTGAATCATTAAATTATCTTGCGGGAGCAGGAGTTGCGTTCAAACTTGCGTGCGGGCTGCTGGAATTTTATAAGAAATATGATTTTGTAAATGAACTTTTACCGCTCGTAGCAGTGGGAACAATAGCCGACGTTGTGCCGCTTCTCGGTGAAAACAGATGTTTCGTGACATCAGGATTAAACTTAATTTCAAAAGGGAAAAATCCGGGTTTGCAAAAACTTCTCGAAATCGCAGGATATCAAGGACAAAACAAATTAACAGCAGAAACTGTAGCTTTTGCCATAGCACCCAGAATCAATGCGGCAGGAAGACTGGATACGGTAGAAAGTGCATTCAGGCTTTTAACCTCTGAAACTGATGCAGAGCTGGCAGTCTGCGCAGAAAATTTAAATAATTATAATAAAATCAGACAGGAACTTTCCGATGAAATTTTTTCGGAAGCACTTGAACAAATACACAATGAATCCTTAAAAAATTCTATAATCCTTTATAATGAAAACTGGCATATAGGAATCATAGGCATTGTTGCATCAAAACTTACCGAGAAATTTTCAAAACCCGTATTTTTAATGACAAAAGATGAGAATACCGGACTGATAAGATGTTCAGCCAGAAGTGTTAAAGGAGTACATCTGCACCGGCTGCTCACGGAAAACAAAGATTTGTTTGAAGGTTTTGGCGGACACGCAATGGCTGCCGGTTTATATTTTAATCCGCAAAAAAACAGTTTTTTACAGGTAAAAGAACATCTGTCGCAGGCTATAGAAAAATTGTTTGAAGAAAACGATATAAAACCCACGCTTGAAATAGATATGGAGCTTGCATCAACAGATATTACAACAGAGCTCATTGAGGACATTTCAAGACTGGAACCTTTTGGCGCAGGGAATCCAAATCCTGTTTTTGCTATAAAAAATCTTATTTTGAAACAGACAAACGTAATGGGTGCGAACAAAAATCATTTGAAACTCTTTTTCGAAGATGATTCCCAACGCAGATTCGAATGCGTCTTTTGGAACCATGACCGCATTGATGCATGCAATGAATCAAGAGTGGATATCGTATTTTTCCCTAAATTAAATACCTTCAACAATTCAACAACTATACAGCTTGATATTCAAGATATAAAAACATACACAACAAAAACAGAAGAGAATTCCGTAAAAATTTTGGATCACAGAAAAAAAACCGGAATATATGATCAAATATGTGATTATCTGGGCACAACAAAATTAAAAACTGTTGTATTCAGCGAAAATAAAGAAATTTCGGAAACACTTGCAAAATATAAACTTATAGCACAGAATCTGCGTGACAGATTGAATATAAAAGAGGGAAATCAGATTATGTTTTTTGATTACCCGGCCGGAGCAGACCTTATGAAATACCTTTGTAAAAAATCCGGTGCAAAAGTTTTGCATTTGATGAATTTTAATAACAAAAAGCTGAATCCGGATGAGCTCCTGAAAAAAATGTCAGGAATGATGAAATATGCCTCCAATAATCGTGACGGCAATATTAAAATTTCCGAGATTGCTTGTTTTCTCGGGGTCAATGATGAATTGCCAAATCTTTGTCTGGATATATTTGAGAGTTTGAATATGATTGAAATTCTCAACAGGGAACAGGATTATGCAAAAATTAAATTTTTATCTCCGGTTGAATTTACAAAAATAAAAGATTCGGATTTATATCCTGAATTTTGCAGCGAAGTTGAAAAAATTTATGATTTTAGAGAAGAACTGTTAAAAACTCCCGCTGAAGAAATAGCAAAATTTGTACAATAAAAGACATCCAAATTCGGATGTCTTTTATGTAAAAATATCAATTTTTAAAATATCACACTATGCATTTGCAGGAGGTGTTTTCTGACTGCGGTCAAAAAGACCTTTTACTCTATTGTACATATCAACTGCAAACTTTTCGATTTCATCACCGGCTTTGGCAACATAATACAATACTTTATCTTTTGTACCGGTAGTAGGCATAGCCTCTGTGGAAATATCTTTAAGCTGCGGAATATATTTTCTTCCTGCGACCAAACCGCCGGCAATAACAGCAGCAGCAGCTATTGTTTTTAAAAACCAGTGACTTTTTTGTTTTTCAGGTTTGTAATCAGTAGTAACAACTATAGGGGTACTCGCCTGAGGTTTAGCCTCCGATGCCGCAGGAGCGGTATAAGTAGGCTGGCGGGATATAGTTGAAGGGTTTAAACCTGTTATTGTTGAAAAACTTGATGACATAATAACACTCCTTTAACACACACTTTTATGTATTTATACAAAACATGTAAGACATGTTTATTGCTACATGATGAAAAATAAAAGACCATTTACGAAACATTTCTTTACAATTATAACACCTTTTTTGTAATTTTGGAATATTTTTAGAAAATTTGTAATCTATATTAATAGAGAGAAAAAATATGACATGGGGAAATTTTAATGAAAAACACAATTACTATAGAAACAGACAATAATTCACGTGATAATGCAAAAATTTTGAGCGTAAAAATTCAAAATGAAGAAGCAAGAAAACGTTCTTATATACTATCAACAGGCGCTTTTGTTTTAACAAAATACCTAAAAGCAGAAGGATACAACGTATCTTGCAAACAAAGTCTTTTCAAAATTCCGTCATTCGCAGAAAATCTTGAAATTGCGGATATATATCTGGGTAATGCACGTATTGATGTAAGAGTGACTTTTGACGAAAAAAAATTCTACATCCCAAAATCCCACAAAAAATATTCAGTACTCCCCGATTTCTATATAATAATGAGCTCAAATTCGTCATTAACCGAAATGAAAATTCTGGGATTTATAACAAATGCAGAACTTAACGAAGAAGTCTCGGCAGGTGAATATTATGAATATGCAACTAAAATATTAAAACCTCTAAAAAGTTTTGAAAAAGCAATTAATTGCGTTCAATTAAAAGACGAATCTTTTTCACAAAATGAACACAAAAAAATATCAGAACTTGCTGTCTCATTTTTTGACAATGAAATATCAGACAGTGAAAAAATATTTTTCATAAAACACCTGCTTGCATGTACAATTTGCAGAGAAAGAATTTGCGAATTTAGCGAGTTCGATACAATTATTGCTCAGGCAAAAAACTATCCTGAACTTTTTGATGATCAGACACTAAACATCCTTGCAGGAATTGAAAATAAAGAAAATGCAGCTCCTGATTTTCTTGAATCAGAAATATCACCGTCAGTGCTTGATATGGTAAAAGATACAACTGCAGCAGCCGTTGAAAGTACAGCCGCTTCTGCCGCAGGAGCCGAAGGAACATTAGACGATTTATCCGATTTAACAGATTTTGCAGATGAAACCGATGAGACTGAATCAAATAATCAAAATTATACTGATGAGGAATCTGGCGGAGAAATACCTGAGGCATCAGAAGAATTTGAAAATACAAATATAGAAAATGTTCAACAAGAAGACACACAAACAGAAGATATTTCCTTAACGGAAGACACTACCGTTGAAACATCTGAAATTGATACACTATCTGAACTGGAAGATGAACAAAATATAGAACTGCTTCCGTCAGAAGACAGCCTTGAAAATATTTCAGAAGGAACAGAAGAAAATTCACAAGAAAATGATACAGATAAACAAGACAATGATGACAATGAAGAAGTTTTATTAGTTGAAGAAAGTGAACCTGCCGAGGAGACTGACTCATTGGAAGAAATCGAATCCGAAGCAGCAGATGAAATACATTCCTTGGAAGAGTTGGAATCCGAACCGATTATAGACATAGACTCCGAAGAGGATGCAGAAAAGACAGACGAGAACGACGAGGTTACAGACGAAGCAAATACAGAAATCACAAATGAAAATTCACAAGCGGCAGACGAAGAAATACAAACTCACACAAGTCTTGACGATTTAGAATCAGAAATTGTTGAAAGCGCAACAGAGCCCTTCGCAGAAATAGAAGAAGACAACTCTGATGATGAAGCACTGCTGCCTGTTGAAGAAAACGAAGAATTATCAGAATTGGAAGAAACCGGCTCGGAAGCACAGCCGGAAGGAATAGAGGAAGGAATAGAACTTCAAAGCGAAGAAACGGAAGATGAAGATTCTTTCTCTGAAATTAGTGATTTAGAATTGGATAATACTGCTGACGATACACTTCTTGAAGCAGAAGATGAACCTCTGGAACTAAATGATGACGAAAACGATTCTGAAATGCCTGAATCTGAAGAAAAAGAAGAAGAATTAAACGGTTTCACAGCTAAAATTGATGATATAGACACATTAGAGCTTACGGAAGAAGAAAACATACTGCCGGAAGAAAAGGCACCAGAAGATTCAGAAGAAATTTTCTCAGAAAACAATGCAGACAATATAGAAGATATTTCTGAAAACTTTGAAACAAATAATGAAATCTTTGACATAAAATCCGAAGAAAAGACTGAAATACTGCAGGAAGAAGCAGAAGAGGAAACACCTCAGGAAATAGCTGAAGAACCACTACAAACCCGGGAAGAAGCTGATATTCCCGAAACAGAAACAGCTGCAACAGCCGGTATAGAAGAAAATCAATCCGGTTTATACGCAGACCAAAATGAAGTCAGCAAAATTGACCAAATTGCAGAACCACAAGAGGAAGAAGAAGTGGAATACTCCGGAATTGAACTGATAGATGATGATGACCTGCCTTCAGAAATACCGGAAATCAATGAACAAAATTCACAAATCAATGAAGAAATTCAAGATTTGCTTGATGAAGAATTGATGAATCTGCTGTCAGAAGATGATACAGTTTCAGAAACACCGATTGCTTCACAAGAAACAAACAACAAACCTGTAGAAGAAAATGACGATTCAATCGGAACACTATTTGAAAATGATGAACCGCATATTGATGAAAAAGGAGAAACAACGCTCGACCTTTCAGATGAGCCTGCAACAAAATCAGCAGCAAGCCTGACTAAGAAAATCATTACGGCTGCAATATTATTATTATTGATTGCCGCCGGCGGAGTCACGGCGCTGTATCTAAAATTCAATAAATCAAATGATTCACAGCTGCCTGATATGAATGCACCACAGGATAATTCTCCTCTGGACGAAGCGGCAAATCAGGCCGGAGGCCCCGCAGAAAATGAACCGCCAATGGCTCAGGATATAAACAAGTCAATGACAAATGTCTTTTCTGAACAGCCGGCAGCAATAACCATAACAAAAATTTCATGGGAAGTCAGCCAAAAACTTGCAACCGATGAAACATTCAAAAACTATTTGCAAATTGCAGGAAAGAATTTACAATTGAATCTGCAAAATGATTTGGCATACACAACGGATTTTAACTATAACAATAATATTAAAATTTCGTTTGAAATAGGAAAAGATAATGCTATTAAAAGAATCCAGGTGACTGAATCCAGCGGCTCCGAACAAATAGATAATGTTGTATTACAAAGTATTAAAGAAACATTAAAATATATAAATGTTCCTAACATCAAAGGCCACGAGGGCAATTACAACCTATCTATCGTTATAAATTTCTAAATTTTTTAAGGCACAAATAGTGTAATCTTAACAATTTGTGCCTTGTAAATTTTTTATGATATTATATTTATATACATATTTATTTATTGCGGATGAATAGAGAATTGGATACACTACAAGAACAGCGTAACCTTATCGAAAAATTAATCAAAAGTAACAACAAATTTTCCGGAAATGAAGATTTGTTAGAAGACTTTTGTTCAGAAACGTTTAAAAGAGTATACTCTCTTTTTGACAGTATTGAACCTGAACATATAGAAAGTTATGTTGCTAAGGTTGCGAATACTGCAATATTAACAGTGCTGAAAGATTCAGGAAGAATAAGACGCCGCTCAAATCAATATGTCA
>CASDVD010000115.1 GCA_949284155.1 uncultured bacterium
AATTAGTGTGAACTCAAGAAAAAAACAAGCAAAAAAATCATTCGATGAATTATTAAATGACTTAAGAACAAGTAATTCAGAGAAAGTTAGATATAATGCTGCGAGAGTTTTAGGTGAAATGGGCGATTCTACCGCTGTTGAACCGTTAATTGATGTGTTGAAAAATGATAAAAACGGTTCAGTTCGTTTATATGCGGCACGTGCGCTCGGCGAACTCGGCGACAGCAATGCTACTATTCCGTTGATTGAGTCATTAAGAGAAGACAGAAATGTTGATGTTAGAGTTCGTGCTGCTCGTGCATTAGGACGTTTAGGCGGAAAAGAAGTTGTTGAACCGCTTGTTGAAGCATTAAATGATGAAAATCCCCAAGTTTGTATTACAGCTACTGATGCGTTAATCGAAATCGGCGATGTTGCTACAGATGCATTGATGGATTCACTGGATCATGAAAAAGTGAATGTAAGATGCGATGCAACAAGAGCTCTCGGTGAAATCGGCAATCCTAAAGCTGTTGACAAAATTATTACTATGCTCAAGGATGAATGGGTAAATGTAAGAATATACGCTGTTACTTCTTTAGGCAAATTAAATGATACAAAAGCCGTACCTGCTTTGATTGAAGTAATGCAAAATACAAAAGAAAATGATTTAGTAAGAGCCGGTGCTGCTGCTGCTCTTGGTGTTTTACGTGACCAAAGAGCGCTTATGCCGCTTCGTGAACTTATTATGGGTGCAGATGAACTTGGTGAACTTGAAGATACTGCATTAAAATCTTTCAAGAAAATCATGGCTGCAAATTGGCAGGCTATTCCGGGTGCTGCTCCTCAAAAAAGAACTGTTAATGCATAATATTAGATTAACTTGCAATATAAAACAGCCTTTGAAAAAGGCTGTTTTTTTATATTGTATTTTAATGCGGGTTGCATGGTTAATGGTAAAAAGCGTATAATATTTAAGTTAATTTAACGGAGATTTTATATGACATTAGTTAAAGCGAGTCACTTGTTAGTTGCTACGGAAGAAGAAGCAAAAAAATTAAAAGAAGAGATATTGAGCGGAAAGCCGTTTGCTGATGCAGCCGCAGAAGTTTCAATGTGTCCATCCGGTGCAAACGGCGGTGATTTGGGATATTTTGGCAGGGGCCAAATGGTGAAGGAATTTGAAGATGCTGCATTTTCTATGAATGTAGGTGAGGTTTCCGACCCTATCAAAACGCAATTCGGATGGCATTTAATTTATTTGACTGACAAACAAGACTAAATTCATGATAGTTGAAAAACTTAGACAATTCATAAAAGAAGCTGGTTTGGACTATCTTATTGTAAATACTACCGATGAGTTTTTGGTAGAGTACAATGAGCTGAAAAATACTGCAAGATATTTTGTTACCGGTTTTTCAGGTTCAACCGGTGATGTGTTGATTTCTGAATCTGATGTATGGCAGTTTGTTGACGGAAGATATCATCAGCAGGCGGATGATGAAGTCGATGAAAAGATAACCTCCGTAGTTAAACTTCGGCTCGGAGAGAGTTTTACCGATGCATTGTCAGAAAGAGTTAAAGAAAATTCCAAAGTCGGTATTGTATCGAAAAAAGTTTCACTAACTTTTTACAAAATAATAAAGAAAAAATTTGCTGAAAAAAATATAAAGATTGTCGATTTGGATTATGAACCGGTTGAAAGATTCGTAAAATTTGAGACATCAGGTCACAAATGCCGTGCGTTGTTGATTCCCGATGAAATATCCGGGTGCAGCGCAGATGAAAAAATCAAAAAAATATTTTCTAAGCTGCGTAAAAATCAAATATATCTGGAAACAAATCTTGAAAATATTGCTTATCTTACGAATTTGCGCCAGTTTAAGACGCCGTTTAGTTCTGTTTTTAAGGCAAAACTTGTAATTCATAAGGATAGGGCAACAATTTATACTGATGAAGAAATTGAAATTCCGGGTAAATATTTTGAGTTAAAGCCGCTTAGTGAATTTAGAAATTTTTTGGTTCCCAAATGTCATATACTATACAACCCCGGAACTATAAATTATGCTGACTATAAATTGATAAAGCGAAATGCTGTTGAATTGAGAAAAAATCTTGTTTCAGAGATGAAATCAGTGAAAAATGATGCTGAAATAAGGCATTTTAAGGAGAATTTCAGGCGTACGGATAATGTTGTAAAAGAAATTGAGGATTTCATTGATAAGCATGACAATTTAAATGAATATAAAATTTCTGAAGAAGTTGAAAAACTATATATTGAACAAGGGGCAAAGCAGCTGAGTTTTAAGACAATTCTTGCATCGGGGAGCAATTCTTCAGTAATTCATTATTCTCATCCTTCAAAAGATGTTTCGGTAAAAGACGGTGATTTTGTGCTGTTGGATTGCGGTGCTCATTTTGAGGGCGGTTATTCAACTGATATCACCAGGACATTTGTAAAAGGAGCGCCGTCAAAGCAGCAAAAAAGAGTCTACACTACAGTTTTAAAAATGTTTTTGAATGCATATCATCATAAAGTTACATCAAGAACAACTGGTGCAACATTGGATAGAATTGCCAGAAAAATAGCTAAGAAATCAGGATTGATTGACGAAGGTTTTAATTTTAATCATGGTCTGGGGCATGGTGTAGGAATTAATGTTCATGAATGTCCGCCGTCCATTTCTTCATCAAAGCAGGGACGGAAATTCTTGAAAGAGAATATGGTTTTTACGATTGAGCCGGGTTTGTATAAAAAAGATTTTGGCGGAGTGAGATTGGAAAATACTGTTTTTTTAACAAAAAAAGATGGTGAATTCCGGATAGAATCATTTTCTAAAATGCCTTTTCAGGAAAAATGTGTTGAATACGAGTTGCTAAATGAACAGGAAAAAAAATGGTTTTATGAATGGCAAAATTCACATGTATAATTTATTTAGTATAAAATTAAGACATAGTAGAGAGCGTATGATAAGAAGATTAATTATATTATTTTTATTGATTGTTTGTACACCCATGTGCGCAGAGTCGATTCCGGCTAAAAACGGACAGGAAGTAAGAGTTGGTATTAGTGATAATGACTTTACAAAATATTACTTTCAGGATATTGAAGTTTCTTCAACAGATGATTTTGTATTGATAGACAAGTCAAATAATACCGTTATATGCGAATTTTTGGCAAATACTCCTGCTACTGTTTCTATGAAGGATAATCTTTTTGATGTTTATATGAATGGGAAAGAGGTCGCCTCGGGATTAGGAGGGCCGATTGTTGTAAGTTCCGACAGCGGGTTTATTTACATTCCCAATCTGAAACGGGCCGGCAAAACCGCTATATACAGAGGAACTTTTGAGCTTACGAAATCACCGTCAAAAGAAGATATGTTCAGCATCGTTAATGTTTTGGATTTGCAGTCATACCTGCGTGGCGTTGTGCCTAATGAAATGCCTGTAAAATTTGGGTTGGAAGCATTGAAAGCACAGACTGTTACGGCAAGAAATTATGTATTAAAGCCCAGAGAAAAAAATTATCATAATTTTGATGTCTGTGATTCAGTTGCCTGTCAGGTATATTTTGGTGCGGGCAGTGAATCTGAACTTTCAGACCGGGCAATAGCTGAAACAGAAAATATAGTTGCAATGTCGAACGGTGAATTGATTTTAGCCTTATACAGCTCTACTGCCGGAGGGTATACAGAGGATTATGAAAATGCATTTTTTGAGCCCTCTGCAAAAGGTTTTCCTCCTGCGATAAAAACATATTTGCGTGGAGTGCCTGACAATGACAAAATTAAACCTATGAAAACAGAAGGTGATGTCAGAGAATTTTATCTGTCCACACCTACGACTTTTGATAATAAATCTCCATATTTCCGCTGGGAACGAGAGTGGAATGTGAAGGAACTTGAATCGGTTTTAAGAAAAACTATCAAGACGAATTCTTCTACAGGTTTTGTCAAACCTGCAATGAATGATGAATCTGAGTTTGGAAATCTGCGTTCAATAAAAGTTATTCGCAGAGGAGTATCAGGAAAGGCTGTGGCTGTTGAGGTTGAGACAGATAAAAATAATTTTGTTATTGAAAAAGAACTGGTAATCAGAAGAGTTTTCCAAAAAGACGGAAAGGCTCTGCCTTCTGCAAACATAATTTTTGATTTTTCCCGTGATGAAAAAGGAAATATTGATAAAATAACTGTGCATGGCGGAGGTTTTGGCCATGGAGTAGGAATGAGCCAATGGGGTGCAGGCATGATGTCTGCTATGGGATATTCTTATGATGAAATATTAAAACATTATTATTCAGGAATTTCTATTGCGACATATCCTGTTGTTCTTACAAATGAACCGGGCAAGGATACTGATTCGGTATATTTTTATACAAAAGAAAAGAAGGCTGTTCTTGTTGTTGAAAATAAATTTAGGTTTAGCGAGCTTATTGTGGCTGTGAATGCAAGACAACTTCATTTTGAACTTGCTCCGCATTTGTTTAAGCCGATTGAAATTGATTTGTCGCCTTATATAAAGAGAGGAAGAAATGAGGTAACTTTTATTCTTCCGTATACAGACAGCCAGAAAAAATCGCTCAGGTTGTATATAGAACTTGGCAGAACGGGTGAAATGAAAAATGACTAAGTCACAAAGCCTTTTAAAAGCGGCATGGATTATAGCTTTTGTAACTATTATCAGCAAAGTAATAGGTTTTTTACGTGATATAGTTATTGCTAATTTTTATGGTGCGGGCATGGTTTCTGATGCTTATTTTTATGCGTATCAAATTCCTGCCTTAGCGTTGATTCTTCTTGGAGGAATCGGAGGGCCGTTTCATAGTGCTGTTGTTTCGGTGTTTTCTAAAATGATTCCCAATCTTGATGAGAAGGCTCCTGATGCGGTTAATAAATTATTTAATACTTTTTTGACGTCCACATTCATCGTATTTTTAGTTCTTGGTGTTTTGTGTTTTGTTTTTTCTGACGTGATAATGAATATTATTATCTCCAACGGAGCTCCGCAGTTGATACATCTTGCGAGTATGCATTTGAAAATAATGACTCCGGCTCTTGTTGTCGGCGGAGTTGTCGGTATTTATTACGGAATTTTGATTACGTACAAAGAGTTTTTGATTCCTAATATTTCACCGATGTTGATGAGTATAGCCATAATTGTTATTATTTCACTGGTGCACCGTGACGGCTCGGGGTATATTTTGGCGGGTGCTACTACGCTGGGTGCATTATGCCAGTTTGTTTATCAGCTTCCAAAATTAAAATCACTGGGATTTAAATTTAAGCCCAATCTTGATATATTTAATAATCCGCAATATAAAAATATTCTTGAATTGTTGTTTCCCGCAATTTTGAGCTCAACTGTAGGCCAAATTTATATCTATGTAGATATGTTTTTTGCATCTCAGCTTCAAGAGGGGGCCTGGTCGGCGATAGGTTATGCTAACAGATTATTCCAATTTCCTGTCGGGATTCTTGTTACGGCATTTTTAGTACCTTTGTTTCCTATATTTTCAAAGCTTGTCGGTGAAAAGAATTACGATGATATAAGATATTATTTTAATAAAGGAGTAGGGCTTTTAAACTTTGTTGCGTTCCCTATTCTGGTTTTAATAATTCTGCTTTCTACAAATGCGATACAACTCATATTCCAAAGGGGGGCATTTAATGAAGTTGCAACCATGATGGTATCGGAGGCCTTGTGTTATCTTTCCGTGGCGATAATACCCTATGTTTTCAGAGATTCTGTTACAAGGGTTTTTTATGCTTTCAATGATTCTAAGACGCCGTTTTTGGTTGCTCTGTCATCTGTAGTAATCAAATTTATATTGAATTATTTCTTTGTTAAGGAGCTTGGTATAGGCGGTATTACGCTGTCGACTTCTTTTGTTACTTTGGTTAACGGATTTTGGCTTGGTTTGCTGATAAAAAAGAAGATGAGCATGGATTACGGATTGTATTTTAAAAATATGTTTAAGATGCTGATAGTTTCAGTAATTACATATTTTGCCTGTCTGGAAATATATAGAATCTGGGACAACTATATTGAACCGACGCAGGCGGGTCTGATTGCTAAAATTATTATTATTTCATTAATTTGCGGGGTAATATATTGTCTTTTGTCTGCATTGTTCAGAATTCCGTACGTTTTTGAGCTTTGGAACCGGGTGAAAAATAAACTTAAAGGGTATATAAAATGATTTTTGAAGATAAAATTTTTGCGGGGAAATTGAACAACATATTGAAAGACGGCGGTGTTATATCTTTTGTAACAGATACTGTGTGGGGAGTCGGGAGCCTTCCTGAGAGTGAAGAGGGTGTTAATAAAATCTATGAGCTGAAAGGCCGGGATCGTTCAAAGCCTTTAATTCTGATGAGTGACAGAATTGAGCATCTTTTGCCTTATATAAAAAATGTTCCTGAACATGCAAAAAGGCTTATTAGTGAGTATTTTCCTGGTGCGCTAACGTTGATTTTTGAAAAATCTCAGATGACTCCGGATTATATGACATCCGGTAAAAATACTGTCGGCATAAGGGTTCCTAAAAATGAAGTGTTTAAAAAAATATGTGAAGCAGTTGACGGACATGTGCTGGCTACCACGAGTGCCAATCTTTCAAATCAGCCGTCTGCCAAAAATTATTCTGATGCAAAAAGTTTTATCGGCCAACATGTGGATTATGTATTTGAAGATTACGGATACGAGTGCGAGGGTTTGGAATCAACAGTGGCTTTAGTTACGGATGACGGTGTAAAAGTCCTTAGGCAGGGTGCTATAAATCTTTGAAATAAATAAAAATGCCTTTGAATTAACAAAGGCAGTCTAAATTAGGATATCGTATAAGTTATAATATTATTTAAAAATTATGAACTGATTAACTGTAGAACCTCCTGAAGCAATTGTTTATTAGTTGAGATTATTTTATTGGACACATCCATTTGCATTTTAGCCTGTTGGTAATATGCAATATTCGCTTTAAAGTCGCAGTTGGACATTTCTAAAAGTCCGCCTCTTACTTCTCCTCTGCCGATAACGGGAGAGCCGGATTCTTCTGTCTGGATAAACTGTCCTTGTTTAACTTCGAACAGTCCTTCGGGATTGTGGAAGTTCATAACAGCAATTTTGTACAGAGGCACCACGGTTTTTCCGCCGTTGGCTTTACCATATAAAATACCTTCGCCTTTAATTTCAAATTCATCGTATTTGCCCAAATATTTGCCGTTGTTCGGGTCAATCCAGAGTTTTATGTTCGTTGTCGGTATATTAACCGCACCGCCTTTAATGCCGGTTTCAGCGTAAATATCAGCATCAATGGGTTTTGTTCCCTGCATGATTTCGCCTTTATCATTAAGAATATATCCTTGAACGGCCATTCCGTCTCTGTTGCGGTAAACACCTTCTTTGTCAAAGGTAAACTCACCGAGTCTTGAGTATATGAGTTTTCCGTCATCACGCCGCAGGGTAAAAAATCCTTCACCTTCCAGAAAAACGTTTTCATTTGATGTGCCCGGTATAGATTTTCCCTGACCGGTTTTTTTATTAAATCCGTCAATAATGGAAGAATTTAAGAAAGTTTGAAATGTAGCCTGCGTTTCACGATAACCGGGGGTATAAATATTCATCAGGTTTTCCGAGATTGCATCAATCCAATCTGATGTGGATTTTTGTGTATTTAATGCGTTTACAAAAGAGTCATTCATTTTTTACTCTCCTTTATTATTTCTTTGCTGCTGGCGTGAGTGTCTGGATTGACGATAGAATAAATCATTATACGGAAGATTCTGATCGTCAAAACGTTGTTTTAGTGAACGGATATTATTTCTGAGATATTCTTCAACGGCTTTGTCTCCGGGAATGAACTCTGCGGAAATTTTACCCTTCTTATCTATTTTCATAATGACAGAAACGTTATTGTCAAAATCTATTCTGACAGGTTTTTGCTCATTGTATGCTTTTTCTATTAAGTTAGTAAGTGTTTTTGAGGCCTGTTGGGTTTTGTAGGTGGGACCTACTTCGTCTGCAAATTTTATGATATTTGTTTTGTTTCCGATGTCCTGCACTGCGAATTGTTTATTATCTGCCAGGTCAGCGAAGAATTTTGCGTCTTCTCTGGAGATATTTGCAGTGTTAAAATTTAAAGAAAGGTCATATTTTTGCATTGATGAGGAGACATCAAAACTGAATTTGTTTATAAAATTTTCATTTTGAATATTTGGGTTAATCATATTTTGCGGGTTTTGCTGCTCTTGGAGAGTTTTATCCTGGTTTTGAGGTTCGATTAGTTTTTGAAATTCACTTTCCTTTTTTCGGGTTTCTTCTTTTTTTTCAGACACATTTTTATTTTCGTCTGCAACTTTATTTTCCTCGGTTTTTTTAACCTGAGTATCGGTTTTTGTCGTTTCCGGAGTTTCAATTTTATTTGTTTCAGAGGTTTTTGCTGCGCTAATATTCATTGAAATAGTCTCCTTCAATTTGCCGTAGCTGTTCAAGAATTTTTTCTTCTTCTTCTTGTGAATCTCTTGTTTTTGCGAAGTGTCTTTGGACTGCGACTTCAGAGAGTCTTTTTAGTTCGTCGGCTTTTTCTTCTTCAAGATAAATCTCCCGAGCCCGTTCTTTGTGTTTTTCAAGAACTTTTACTGCCTGTTCGAGTTTTCGGAGTTTATCTTTTTCGACTTCAAGTGCTTCAAGAGCATTTTGACGGTCGGTTTCAAGGTTTTCGCCTTTTATGTACAGGTGTTTGAGGAAATTGTCATAGGCTTCATACATTGTAAAATCGGCCTGTTTCATATTTATTCTGGTTTGAGCGATTTCCTTGTTGTTTCTGTCGATAAGTCCTTCGATTTTTACTACCAGTGATTGTGCTTTCCTGACTTCTTGCAACTGCTCTTCTTTTTTGCGAATTCTGAATTCAAGTATTTTCTGGAGTCGGTATCGAAAGGGCATAATTAACACAACTTACACGTATACATTTAAATTATTAACTTAATGCGGATAATTTAGCCACATCTATTTGTATGATAATGTTTTAATGATAACTAATGTTTTGTCAATTTGATGGCAAAAAAATTTTTTGCCGGATTTAAATTAATCATGAGAGTAAATTCAAACGTAAATTCAAACACAAATTTTTATAAATCTGATAATAATCGTATTCAATTTAAAGCTCTTCATACCGGTACGGTAAAGAGTATGATAGGCGATATCCCTGCTGAGATTGAGCTTTACAAAATAGAACGTAAAGATGTCGGCTTTTTGAAATCAATGTATAAAAATATAAAGATGAAGCAGCTTGCTCCAAAATATTCATTGCATAAAAATTTTTATGACTGGCAGGGTGTTATCCGGTATGCGGTAGAAGATATTTCAAAGGGTATGGAAGGTATACTGGCATCAGTAAATAAAAAGCCCTGTGCACTGGCTTCAATTCGAAGACTTGAAAATAATAATCCGTTTGTATCAAATTTTGCTTCCTGGCCGATTTTGCCGGAAGTAACCGTAAAAAATGCCGGAAAAAGTGTGATGAGGCAGCTTTATCAAGATGTTTTAAAATCCGGCCGGCAGCATATAACGCTTACCCCGCTGACTGACGGCCCCAAAGATGCAATCTCTTTTTATAAAAGCATCGGTTTTGACGAGTATAACATGATGACGGGCGAATGGCGTATCAGACGGGACATGATTGATGCGTATGCTGATTTGATGGATGATTTTTTACATTACAAAGAATCTAAGGATATGACTTCATATGATTTAAATAAGGTTATGAATATTGATTATATTCCTCAAAAAAATAAAAGCTTTGCTCTCAACAGAAGGTTTTTAAATTTTTTTAAAGGCTTTTTCTCTGATTTGAATATTTAAAAAATTTTTTTTAAGGTAAAATATATATTATGAAAGATATGTTAGATAAAATTCTTCAAATTGAAGAAAAATATAAAGAATTAGGAACAACACTGTCTGATCCTGCAGTGATACAGGATTATGAGAAATTTCGTGACCTTTCAAAACAAAGAAAGGCAATGGAAGAAACTGTTGAGGTTTATCAACAATGGAAAGCTAATGAAGAAGCAATAGAAGACGCAAAAGAACTCATTAAATCCGAATCTGATGAAGAAATGAAAGCGTTTTTTAAATCAGAAATTGAAACTAATGAGGCGAAAAATAAAGAGCTGGAAGAAAGAATGAAGGTTCTTCTTCTTCCCAGAGACCCGATGGATGACAAGGATATTATGCTTGAAATCCGTGGTTCTGCCGGAGGAGATGAGGCGAATATTTTTGCCGGAGATTTAATGAGAATGTATCTCAGATATGCTGATAAACAGGGCTGGCAAACACAGATTCTCAGCATGACCGATTGTGAAGCCGGCGGTGTTTCTGAAGTCATTATTTCAATCAAAGGTGACAGTATTTATTCCAAGCTTAAATACGAATCGGGTGTGCATAGGGTGCAGCGTGTTCCCCAAACAGAATCCCAGGGCCGTGTACATACATCAACTGCGACCGTTGCAGTAATGCCTGAGGTTGATGATGTTGAAATTGAGTTGAGGCCTGAGGATTTGGAAATTTCTACAGCACGTTCCGGCGGGGCCGGAGGTCAGAATGTTAACAAAGTTGAAACTGCCGTCAGAGTGTTCCATAAACCTAGCGGTATAATGATATTTTGTACGGAAGAACGTTCTCAGCTTCAAAACAAGGAACGGGCGCTGCAAATTTTAAAAGCAAAATTATATGATATTGAAACACAAAAGCAAATGCAGGAGATTACCGATTTACGCCGTTCACAGGTCGGAACGGGCGACAGGTCGGAAAGAATCCGTACTTATAATTTCCCGCAGGGACGTTTGACCGATCACCGGATAGGCCAAAATCTCAATGTGTGGACTGTCATTGACGGAGATTTGGACGAGCTTATTAATCTTTTGATTGAGCATGACCAGAAACTTAAACTCGAAAAATTGGCGCAAATAGGATAATTTGTGCCGGAGATATGGTATGGAATCTAACTATTTGATAGCATTTGCATTAACTTTGTTTGCCGGATTTGCAACTGTTTTGGGCGGTTCATTTTCATTTATGCTGAAAAGAACAAGCTTAAGAGTTTTGGCAATCGGGCTGGGATTTTCTGCCGGTGTAATGATTTATATGGCGCTGACTGAAATTTTGAAGGATTCAAAAGAGTTTACCTCCCAGTATTTTGGTGATGTCGCACCGTTAATTACTTTTTTGGGATTTTTTGCGGGTATCGTTATAGCGGCAACAATTGATTATTTTATGCCTGCACACTTTGGTAACGATATGATAGATAAAAAACCTGAGGATATAACGGAGAAGGATGAGAAAGTTAATCAGGCAGGCATTTTAACAGCAATGGCAATATGCCTCCACCGGTTTCCGGAGGGTTTGACTATGTTTTTGGTCGCAAGTTCAAATATAAAATTGGGATTGCCGCTTGCACTTGCGCTTGCTATACACAATATGCCGGAAGGAATTGCAATCAGTCTGCCGGTATACCATGCGACGGGCAAGAAACGATTAGCATTATTGTTTACTTTTTTGGCAAGTCTGGCAGGGCCGATTGGTGCGGTGCTGGGATTTGTATTGATTAAGATGTTTATGCCGCAGATGGCGATTGGCATTTTGTTTTCCATCGTTGCCGGAATTATGGTTTATATTTCTTTGGATACTTTAATGCCGCTTGCACGTGAGTATGGTGAAAACCATGATGTAATGGTCGGAATATTTGCCGGCATGTTTTTTATCGGTGCCGGGTTGCTTCTTGTCTAGGATTGAAGCTGAAAGATTTTTGAGTTAATCTGGTGAAAGAAGCAGCCGGATAATCGCGCAATAACTTTGTGAGGAAAGTCCGGGCACCTCAGGGCAGATCGCCGGATAACGTCCGGTGCAGGCGACTGCGAGGATAGTGCCACAGAAATATACCGCCTGTTTTTCAGGTAAGGGTGCAATGGCAGGGTAAGAGCCTGCCGGCGGTATTGAGAAATACCGGCCAGGTAAACCCCGATTGGGTGCAAGATTGACAGAAAGGATAAGGCTGCCCGCCGTCTTTCGACAAATCGCTAGAGGCTGCAAGCAATTGCAGTCCCAGACAGATGATTATCTAAAACAGAACCCGGCTTACGGGCTGCTTCTTTTTATTAATTTGCAACAGATAAGGATATGCGGATATAATATTTCTATGGGTGAGATTGTTGCTGCAAAAAAATATGTTTTAAAAAAACAAACAACAGAGGCTGTTTATAAGATTAACTATGAACAGGAGCTTAATCCTGCTCAACTTGAGGCGGTGAAGTTTCTTAAAGGCCCTGTGCTTGTTATCGCCGGTGCGGGTTCGGGCAAGACGAAAACGCTTACATATAGAGTTGCAAGGCTTATAGAAAGCGGGATTGCTCCTGAAAGTATTCTGCTTTTAACTTTTACTAAGAAGGCAGCAGATGAAATGCTGAACAGAGCTTCTACGATTTTGGATTCACGATGTGAAAAAGTCGGGGGCGGTACATTCCATTCTTTTGCAAATTATATATTGAGAAAGTACTCAAATTTTTTGGAACTGCGCAGTAATTTTACTATTATAGACAGAGCCGATGCGGAAGATGTAATCAATCATATTCGTGCGGGAGTACTGGAAAAACAAGAAAAAAGATTCCCAAGAAAAGGGACAATTCTTGACATCTATTCAAAGGCGGTGAATAAAAATTTATCGGCAAAGGATATTATTGAAAATGAGTATAAGCAGTTTGAGCATTGTATTGAAAAAATAAATGAAATTTCAAAAGGATACATTGCTTATAAACGCCGGAACAGTCTTTTGGATTATGATGATTTGCTTCTTTATTTAAAAACTTTGCTCGTGTCAAATGATGAGTTGAGGAAAAAAATCTCTAATCAGTATAAATATATTCTTATTGACGAGTATCAGGATACTAATACTTTGCAGGCAGATATTATCAGACTGCTGGCTTCGGAGCATAACAATGTGATGGCCGTAGGAGATGATTCTCAAAGCATATATTCTTTTCGTGGTGCAAACTTCAAGAATATAATGGAGTTTCCAAAAATATTTCCTGAAACCAAAATTATCAAGCTGGAACAAAACTACAGAAGTTCAAAAAATATACTTGCCCTGACAAATAAGGTAATTACAAAGGCAAAAGAAAAATATTCGAAAACTCTTTTTTCGACAATTGATTTCCCGGAAAAACCGGCATTGATTTCTACAAAAGATATGCAGACAGAGGCGGAATTTATATGCCAGAGGATTATTGAGCTTCAGGAGGAAGATATTTCTTTGGATAAGATTGCCGTTTTGGCAAGAAGTGCAAGAATGACTTATAATCTTGAAATTGAACTTGCGAAACGTTCTATTCCTTACAGAAAATTCGGAGGGCTGAAGTTTATTGAAACGGCTCATGTTAAGGATGTTATTGCATATTTGAGAGTCATTCTGAATCCTGATGATGTAATCAGTCTCAACAGAATTTTATTGCTGCTGAAAGGTGTCGGCTCTCAAACAGCAATGAAGCTTATTCCTATATTGACCGGCAGTGAGAAAAAAAATGGTACTTTGCAGCTTCCGGTCAAAAGTTCTTCTGAGATAAAAAGACTTTTTTCAACCGTTGAAGAAGCGAGAAAAGATGTTTTTAAACCGTCTGTAATTGTTGATAAGGTGCTGGAATATTATTATCCTATACTTGCTGAAAAATATGACGACTATACTAAACGTCAGAAGGATTTGGAACATTTTCAGTATTTGAGCGGGCAATATTCAAGTCTTGAGGACTTTTTAAGCGATTTGGCACTGGAACCGCCTGATTCTTCCGTTAGCGATGTAGATGAGGGCGCACAGAAGGATGAATTTTTGACGCTTTCCACTATACATAGCGCTAAGGGGCTTGAATGGAGGGCGGTTTTTATAATCGGTGCCGTTGACGGAAGATTCCCTTCTGTTTTTTCTTTTAATTCTCCGGAGGAGCTTGATGAAGAATTGCGGCTCATGTATGTTGCGGCAACAAGAGCAAAAAATTACCTTTATATAACTTATCCTATTGATATGTATGATCATGCGACTGGCATGGTGCTTTCAAAACAGTCAAGGTTTTTAGATGACATCGATTCTGATATATTGGAAAGATGGATTCTTGAAACAGAAGAATAAAAAAGGATTAAACAATGGCTATATTTTCTGATGACGACACAAACGAGAATTTAATATCCAAACCGAAACTTCAGAAGAATGAAGATTTGGAAACTTCTCAAACCGATTATGACAAATCTTTTGAGAATAACATCCGCCCAAAGAAGTTTGATGAATATATAGGCCAGTCTGCACTAAAAGATACATTGAAAATTTCTATTGAGGCGGCTAAAAAAAGAGCACAACCTCTGGATCACCTTTTGTTTTACGGCCCGCCGGGGCTTGGTAAAACTACACTTGCCGGTGTTATTGCAAATGAACTGGAAACAAAGATAAAAATCACTTCCGCTCCGGCTTTAGAGCGGCCGAGAGATATTATCGGTATTTTGATGTCGTTAAAAGACGGCGAGATTCTTTTTATTGATGAAATCCACAGGCTGAATAAGGTTGCGGAGGAAATACTCTATCCGGCAATGGAAGATTTCTATCTTGATATGACGACCGGAAAAGCACAGACTGTTAAGACGCTCAGGGTGCCGATACCAAAATTTACATTGATAGGAGCAACAACAAAAGCAGGTGCGCTTTCAGGCCCATTGAGAGACAGATTCGGAATAATTCACAGACTCCAATTTTATACAAAGCAGGAATTGAGTGCTGTAGTTAAAAGAACGGCATCGATTCTTGAAATTAAGATTACGGATGAAGGTGCGCTTTCTATCGCCGGCCGTTCAAGAGGAACGCCTCGTATTGCCAACAGATTAGTCAAAAGAGTTGCTGATTATGCACTGGTCAGGGCGGACGGCATCATCGATGAAAAGGTTGCAAATATGGCCCTAGATACTTTGCACATAGACAAATTCGGACTGGATAATACTGACAGAGCAATGATGACTATGATTATTGAAAAATATGACGGGGGGCCTGTAGGGCTTGAAACAATTGCTGCTGCACTCGGCGAGGATTCTAAAACCATTGAAGATGTATATGAGCCGTTTTTATTACAGGAAGGATTTATACAGCGTACTCCCAGAGGGCGGAAAGTTTCACCGGAAGGCTACAGGCATTTGGGATATAAGATTCCTAATATTCAACAGTCACTATTTTAATTTTGTAAGGCACAGTTTTATGAAAAACTTGAATCTCTCCATAAAATGTGAGAAAATTGGATGAGAAAAATTTTTGAGGGGTAATAATGAAAGATAAAACTTTTTTGATGATTCCGGGGCCTACACCTGTTCCGGAAAGTGTATTGCTTGCAATGGCAAAACATCCTATCGGTCACAGAAGCAGCGAGTTTTCCTGTGTGCTTGAAGAGACATATGAAAATTTAAAATGGGCTTTTCAAACTAAAAATGATGTTTTTATATACACCTCAAGCGGAACCGGAGCGATGGAGGCTGCTCTTTCGAACCTGCTTAATCCCGGTGATAAGGTTTTGTCTTTAATTATCGGTAATTTTGGCCAAAGATGGGCGAAAATTGCAGCATCAAGAGGTGCTGTCGTGGATACAATAGAAGTCGAACCCGGTTGTGCAATCAATCCTGATGAACTTGAGGCAAGATTGGCCGCTGATGTGAATAAAGAGATAAAAGTCGTAACTCTTACCCATAATGAAACATCAACCGGTGTTACCAATGATGTAAAAACTCTGGTGAAACTTATTAATAAACATGGCGCAGTGTCTGTTGTTGACGGTGTAACCAGTATCGGAGCAATGGAATGTAAGATGGATGAGTGGGGAATAGATGTTCTTATTTCAGGCTCTCAAAAAGGTTTTATGATTCCTCCGGGGCTTGCATTTTTAGCTGCAAGCGAGAAGGCTTTCAAGCTGCATGAAAAATGTGAAAATCCCAGCTTCTATTTTAACTGGAGTGCATATAAAAAGTCCGTGAAAGATAATTCCACTCCTTATACACCTGCAGTAAATCTCATTGTTGCGCTTGATGAAGCTTTGAAAATGATGAAAAAAGAGGGACTTGAAGAAATTTTTGCCCGTCATAAACGTCATGCAAAAGCTTTGAGGGCTGCAATAAGAGCTATGGGATTGAAACTCTTTGTGGAAGATGATTCTGTCGCAAGCTGTGCTATTACTGCAATACTTCCTCCGGAAGGTATTAGTGTGCCGGATATCAGAAAAGTATTGAAGAAAGATTATGATATTGTTGTTGCAAACGGTCAAAATCAACTCAAAGACAAAATTTTCAGGATGGGAACGCTTGGTTATGTTTGTGACAGAGATTTGATTGCCGCTGTCGGTTCACTTGAGGCAGCTCTTAAAAAATTGGGCCATAAATTCCGGCCCGGTGCCGGTATGGCTGCTCTTATTGAGGAGTTAACCGCATAGTTGTATGGTTGTTGATGTTTATAAATCATACAAAATAGCTCTTGAACAGTTAGAGGCTGACTCTTTATGCCGTAAACTTGTACCTGTAAAGAAAAGCGAAAAGTTTATTTTTGCTGCCGGAAAAAAATATTTGAATCTTTCATCGAATGACTATCTGGGTATTGGCGCAGATAAAAAGGTAAGGGATGGATTTGATTCATCAGGATATTCGTTCGGCTCTGCTTCCTCCAGATTGTTAACGGGGAATGACAGTATTTATTCGGAGTTGGAGTGTTTGATTTCCAAAATGTATAAAAAAGAGTCTGCACTGCTTTTTAACAGCGGATATCATGCTAATGTCGGAATAATGTCCGGTCTTCTTTCCAAAAAGGATGTTGTTTTTTCCGACAAACTTAATCACGCCAGTATAATCGACGGTATAAGACTTTCCGGAGCTGATTTTTACAGATATAAACATCTTGATTATAAACATCTTGAGGAGTTGTTGGAAAAGCACAGAAACGATTATGAAAATGCTGTTATAGTTACAGAATCTTTGTTCAGCATGGATGGAGATATTGCGGATTTAAAAAAACTTGTCGAGTTGAAAAACAAGTACGGTGCTCTTCTTGTAACGGATGAAGCACATGCTTTCGGTGTGTATGGTGAAAACGGGCATGGGATTTGTGAAGAACAAGGATGCATTAACAGTATTGATTTGATTGTCGGCACTTTCGGAAAGGCTGTCGGCTCTGTCGGTGCATTTTGTGCGGGGAATGGTGTTTTGATTGACTGGCTTATCAATAGAGCCCGTCCGTTGATATTTTCTACGGCATTGCCTGAGATAAATATTGCTTTTTCTTTTTATGTAATAAAAGATGTTTTTTCTGATTCTAAGCTGCGAAGAGAAAAGCTTTTCAATCTGACAAGGTTTTTGCGTTCCAAAATTTCTGAGAAAAATCTTAAAACAGCCGGAGAAAGTTATATCGTACCTGTAATAATCGGTTCTAATGAAGACACCTGTAAGATTTCGAAAAAGCTGTTGGATTCCGGTTATTATCTGCTTCCTGTCAGGCATCCTACCGTGCCGGTTAATTCCGCACGGCTAAGAGTTTCTCTGCGTGCGGATTTGGAGTTTTCTGATTTAAATTTTGTTGATATGATTTAAAATCCTTTTTACTATAAAATTTTTGATGTTAAAATATTTTTATTGAGAGAATGATATAAAGGAATGAATATGCACGAACAACAGAATTCATCACAAAATGCTATAAGAAATACAAGAATCCAAAAACTTGCCGATTTGGCTGATAAGGGGATTAATCCGTATCCGTATTCTTTTGATAAAAATGCTTCTGCCAGCCACCTGCAAGAAAAATATGCAAATCTTGAAAACGGAGAAGAAACCAATGATTCCTATGCTGTTGCAGGCCGTGTAATGGCAATGAGAAATTCAGGAATGTTTATTGATTTGATGGATGATTCCGGAAAAATTCAGATTTTTTGTCATAAGGATAATATGGATGCAGAAAAGCTTAAAACTCTTAAGCTTGTTGATATAGGTGATATTGTAGGATTTTACGGAACTATAAGAAGAACACCGAGAGGCGAGTTGAGCATTAAAGCTAACGATTATAAAATACTTTCAAAATCACTTCTTCCGCTGCCTGAAAAATTTCACGGGCTTACCGATGTCGAAACCAGATATCGCCAGCGTTATGTTGATTTGATTATGAATGAAGAGGTTCGTGATACTTTTAGAAAAAGAAGTTTGATTATTCAAAAAATCAGAGAATATCTGACTAATCTCGGATTTTTAGAGGTCGAAACTCCGATGCTGCAAACCCAGGCCGGCGGTGCAAGTGCAAGACCTTTTATTACGCATCACAATGCGCTTGATATGGACATGTACATGAGAATTGCACCTGAGCTGCATTTAAAACGCCTTTTGGTCGGCGGTTTGAGCGAGAAGATATTTGAATTGAACAGAAACTTTAGAAATGAAGGCATTGACACCCGTCATAATCCTGAATTTACAATGCTTGAATTGTATCAGGCTTATGTTGATTACAACGAAATGATGGCATTAATTGAAAATATGGTTTCTTCTATTGCGCAGGATGTTCTTGGTACGATGAAAATTACTTATCAGGGAAAAGAGATTGATTTAACTCCGCCATGGGACAGAAAAACTATGGTCGGCGCAATTAAAGAATACACCGGAATCGATTTTGGCGAAGTTTATACTGTGGAAGATGCCCGCAAGAAAGCTCGTGAAATCGGTATTGATGCCGATGAATGTGAAAATTGGGGCAAGGTTCTTGATTTGATTTTTGAAGAACGGGTCGAACCTAAGCTTATTCAGCCCGTGCATATTATTGATTACCCCAGAGACATCTCTCCGCTTGCCAAAGTCCACAGAGATAACGACAGGCTGACCGAACGTTTTGAAACACGTGTTAACGGATGGGAAATTTCAAATGCGTTTTCTGAGCTTACCGATCCTATTGATCAAAGAACACGCTTTGAAGCTCAGGCAAAAGCTAAGGCTGCTGGTGATGAAGAAGCAATGGAAATTGATGAAGATTTCATTACGGCGCTTGAATACGGTATGCCTCCCGCAGGCGGTATGGGAATCGGCATAGACAGACTTGTTATGCTGCTGACTGATTCTTCTACTATTCGTGACGTAATAGCATTCCCTACCATGAGAAAATTATAAGGACTTTAATATGTCAAAAACAGCGATAATTATTCCTTCAAGATATGC
>CASDVD010000116.1 GCA_949284155.1 uncultured bacterium
AAGAACAGCTTGTAATTGAGTACTATTCAAAATAATAAACCGGGAGAATAAGATTATGGAATTAAAAATTAAATGTGTTAATACAACAACCAGCTCTGACGGCTCACAATACGGCCAATTCGTTATTGAACCGCTGGAAAGAGGGTTTGGCACAACTATCGGTAATGCTTTAAGAAGAGTATTATTATCATCTTTAGAAGGAGCAGCAGTTACTTCTGTCAGAATTGAAGGTATTACTCATGAATACACAGCAATCCCGGGTATTGTTGAAGACGTAATTGATATAATGCTCAATCTGAAGGGTCTTGTTGTAAAAACAGACAGCAAAGAAGCTCAGCATTTAAGACTGGATATAGACAAACCGGGGCCTGTTTTAGGAGCTGATTTACAGCTTCCGGCAGGAGTTAAGGTTGTAAACCCCGACTGGTTGATTTGTACAGTTGCTGAAGGCGGAAGCATTCATGCTGATATTGTCGTCGAAACAGGCAAAGGCTACATAACAACTGATGTATTAAAAGGTAATCAAGGGCAACTTCCTATAGATATGTTACCGATTGATGCAACATTTATGCCTATTAAACGGGTCAGCTATAATGTTGAACATACACGTGTAGGTGATGTAACAGACTTTGATAAACTGTCATTAGAAATATGGTCAAATGGCAGCATAGACGTTACTAACGCACTTTCACAAGCTGCAAATATATTGATTGAACATTTCATGCAAATTGCAGCAATTACAGGTCAGCCTGTTGTGCCTCAACTCCAAACAGTTATTGAAGAAGAAGTTGAAGTTGACAATAACACTCCGACTATATCTATCGAAGATTTGGAACTTTCCGTCCGAGCATATAACTGTTTGAAAAGAGCAAGCATAAATTCAATGGCTGAGTTATTGAAAAAATCAGAACATGATTTATTGAACATTAAGAATTTCGGTAAAAAATCTTCTGATGAAGTCATTGAAAAACTTCACCAGTTTGGATTGGATTTAATGCCAAATCCTGAAGGTGTTGAATACGAAGATATGGTATAAGAACTTGCGGCTATAGCCGCAGTTCTTATCACTAACTAAGTTGACAAAATAATAAGTAAACAAAGGAAATAAAAATGAGACACCAGTGTAAAAAACATACATTAGGAAAAGCGCAGGATCAAAGAAATGCATTATTGCGTTCTTTGGCAACTGAGCTTATTTTGCACGGCGAAATAAATACAACAATGGCACGAGCTAAAGCACTTCGTCCATATGTAGAAAGTATTATCGGCTATGCAAAAAAAGGCGATCTTCATTCAAGAAGACTAGCCGCAAGATTCATTTTTGATCGTTTAACAGGGGAATTTATGGATCCAAAAACCGGAGCAATTATAGAAACTCCTGCAGACGGTCAAAAAACAATGCCTGAAACAGTTTTAAGAAAACTCTTCAATGAAATAGGCAAAAAATATACAAGCCGTAACGGCGGTTATACAAGAATCTACAGAATGCCTCCAAGACGGGGAGATGCTTCTGAAATGGCATTAATCCAACTGGTATAGCCAACAATGAGCAAATATGCAATTGTTGTTGAATATATCGGCACCAATTATGCAGGCTCACAAATACAGCCCGGACAAAGAACGATTCAATCGGAACTTGAAAAGGCACTAAGCACATTGATAATAGGGGGAATTAACCCGCCCCGAATAAAAACAATATTCTCAGGCCGTACTGACGCAGGTGTTCATGCCAAAGGACAGGTGGTACATTTTATGACAGAAGAGCCCATTGTTGCTTCAAGGTTTCTGAATTCATTAAACGGAATCCTGCCGAAAGACATCAGCGTATCTTCTATTGAAGAAGTTTCTGAAAATTTTCATGCCCAAAAAAGCGGAAAATTCAGACAGTATCAATATAAAATTGTCAACAGACAATACCGAAGCGCCTGGGACAATCATTCACTGTTAGTCAGAAACCCTCTGAATATACAGAGAATGAACAAAGCTTTGAGTTATTTAATAGGAGAACATGATTTTACTTCTTTTAAATCCACTCAAGCTACGGACACAGCTAAGGTTTGTATTGTATACAAAGCTGAATGCACAAAGAATGGTGATGAAATCATTTTTGAAATAATAGCAAACAGATTTTTATACAATATGGTACGTGTAATAACAGGTACGCTGTTAATGATAGAAAAGAAGGATTTTGCCCCTGAAAAAATGAGAGAAATCCTTGAATCCAAAGACAGAACCAAGGCCGGGCCGACAATTAGTCCTGACGGGCTTACACTTATAAAAGTAGGGTATGAACCCTATAATAAAATTGAAAATACAAACACTATGGAGATAACTGAAAAATGAAAACTTATTCAGCAAAACCTCTTGAAGTTGAAAGAAAATGGTACATAGTAGATGCGGAAGGAAAAACTTTGGGCAGACTGGCTACCGTTGTCGCTAATATTTTAAGAGGGAAACACAAACCTCAATATACTCCTAACGTTGATACCGGAGATTTTGTAATCGTTATTAACGCAGAGAAAATTCAGGTTTCAGGAAAAAAAGAAACTGACAAAATTTATTATCACCATACCGGATATCCGGGCGGATTAAAATCAATTTCATTCAAGGCTTTAATGGAAAAAGATCCGACAAAAGCTATTGAGAAAGCAGTAAAAGGCATGTTGCCTCATAATACATTGGGAGCAAAACAATTCACGAAACTCAATGTCTATGCAGGCAGCGAACATCCTCATGCTGCACAAAAACCTGAAGTTTATGAAATGGAGGTTAAATAATGGCAGAAGAAATTAAAGCAACAGGCAGAAGAAAAACCTCTATTGCAGTTGTTAAACTTGTTAAAGGAAAAGGCAGAGTTTTTGTTAACGGAAAAACTTTAGCTGCATATATCGGCAACAGACCTGCATTAGAAATGCAAATATTTAAACCGCTTGCATTAACAGAAAATATGGAAAAATATGATGTACGAGTTAAAGCAGTCGGCGGCGGAATATCTTCTCAAGCAGGAGCAATAAGACATGCTATTTCCAGAGCTCTTCTTCAAGTGAATGAAGAATTCAGACCGGTATTAAAAGCAGAAGGTCTTTTAACTCGTGATGCAAGGGTAAAAGAACGTAAAAAATACGGAAGAAAAAGAGCAAGAAAAAGATTCCAATTCTCAAAAAGATAAGAAACGGATATATAAAAAAATCGGGCTTAAGGCCCGATTTTTTTGCTTAATTTTCTGAAACAAAGAGGCCGTTAAAATAGAGAAATGATATAATTTTCATCTGGATATCAAATTGAGAGAGGACAAATGAAAAAGATACTGGCCGTATTAATACTGTTTGCAGTTACAAACCTGCAATGTTTCAGTATTGAAAATTTACAGAAAATATCACTTGCGGAAGCTCTTGCTCTTGCACAAACAAACAATCTTGACTTAAAAGCCGACAGGCTGAATGAAGATATTGCAAAAAATAATATAAAAGTATCAAACAGGCTGAAAAATCCGAACATTGATATTTTTTATAACCTGGGTAAAGCCGGATACGGAAATCCGCAGCAAATAGGCGCAACGCAAACAATAGAACTGGGAAAAAGAGGAAGCCGCAAGCAACTTGCAAAATCTAATCTTGCACTAACAGAAGAAAACATCAAATTTGCCGAATTCAACGTCAGAATGGGAATAAGAAAAGCATATCTCGAGCTTGTATCGACAAAATCAGTGCTAGGTGAACTTGAAAATCAAAAAGAATTATTAGAAACACTGGTGAAAACAGCTGAAAAACTGGTAAAGAAAGGTTCAGTGCCGGAGATAGATTTATTACAGGCGGAAATAGCATTAAACCAAATAGAAACGCAGCTTAATACGGCAAAGGCTAATCTTAAACGAGAACAATACGAATTTAACAAAGCGCTAAATGTAAATACAGGCGAAATTATATATGATACAGAGGACTCAGAGCTGCCGTTAGACAGCTCATTCATAAAACTGCTAACACCTGAGCCAAAATCAAAGTTACCGGAATTTGATGAAATAGCAGAGGACGTATTAGATAAAAGATTTGATGTAAAAATAGCTAAAAACCAAATAGATATAGCAATAAAAAATCTTTCAGCTGTATCAAGGCAGAGAATACCGGATTTAGAAATATCCGGAGGATACGGATATCAGACTAAAAGCTATTCCGAAGACGGGATATTTAAAAGCGGTGCATATGCAGGCGCCAGTCTGGTAAATATACCGCTGTTATACAGTTACAAACCGGAAATAAAGACAGCAAAAATTCAGATAGAACAAGCCAAACTAAAATACGACTCTGTAAAAAATAAAGCGCAAAATGATTTAAAAGGTGCATACGGAAAGTTTTTAATATCTAAAGAAAACTTAAATTACTACGACAACAAACTCTTAAATAAGTCAAAAGAAATAATGTTAGCAACCCAAAAGAGCTATGCGGAAGGCAAATCAGATTTAACGTCTTTAATCGTTATGGAGCAGTCCTATAGAGCAATCTACCTGGGTTATATATATGCATTAACAGACTATTATTCATGTTGGATAGACTTTCTAAAAGAAGTTAACAGTGAAATTCTAGAACTTGATACTGAAAATATATGATATATTTGGTTAATAAATATAAAATGTGGTATTATTTTTATGTGGTACTGTGATGAATAGTTAGGAGCGTCATGGCAAACGAAGATACATTGGTTATGATACTTGCAGGAGGAGAAGGGAAACGTCTTTACCCTCTGACAAGAGACAGAGCCAAACCAGCAGTGCCATTCGGCGGAAGATACAGAATTATAGATTTTGTTATTAACAATTTTATAAATTCCGGTTTCTACAGACTAAAAATATTAACACAGTACAAATCCGACTCATTAAATAAACATATAATGAGAGGTTGGCCGTTATCACCAATAATTAACCAATATGTAGATTTAGTACCGGCGCAAATGAGAATAGACGGCCATTGGTACCAAGGCACAGCTGATGCAGTTTACCAAAATATACATCACCTTAAAGATGAAGATTGTGATTATGTTTGCGTGTTCGGCGGGGACCATATATACAAAATGGATGTGTCTAAAATGCTGGACTATCATATAGAAAGAAACGCCGATTTGACAATATCAGCAATACCCATTCCGATAGAACAGGCTTCTGAATATGGAATAATGGAAGTTGATGAAGATTGGAAATTGACGGGATTTATTGAAAAACCGAAAAATAAACCTAAGCATATTCCCGGAGATGAAACTAAATGCCTTGCATCAATGGGTAACTACATATTTAATAAAGAAGAATTGATATCAGAACTTATAGATGATGCTAAAAAACAAGATTCAAACCACGATTTTGGAAAAAATATAATACCCGACATGCTGAAAGAAGGCAAAAAAGTATTCGTGTATGATTTTGCAAGAAATGAATTTCCGGGAATGGAAGCTTCTGAAAGAGGCTACTGGAGAGATGTCGGAACAATAGATGCATATTGGCAGGCTAATATGGATTTGTTAGCATATGATCCTGAATTAAATTTATATTCAAAAGAATGGCCTTTAAGAACTTTTAATTATAACTATCCTCCGGCAAAATTTATCTGGGAAGAGTTAGAAAGAAGAGGTATGGCGACGAATTCAATGGTATCAGAAGGCTGCGTAATTTCAGGCGGCTCGCTATCCAGATGTATTTTGTCACCAAAAGTCAGAATCAACAGCTTTTCAAGCATTGTTGATTCAATACTAATGGAAAATGTTAATGTAGGAAGGCATTCACACATCGTAAAAGCCATAATAGACAAAAATGTAGATATTCCACCATATACCAAAATAGGTTTCAACAAGGAGGAGGATCTTGCAAGAGGATTTTATGTCTCTGAAGGCGGTGTGACAGTAGTGCCAAAAGGAGCGAAATTATGATAAAAAAAACAATTATTGCTGTCATTATTTTAGTACTGGTCGGAATAACAGTAAAAAGCTGTATGGCTGTACTGCCAAAGAAACAATTAAAACCGTCAGATTATGATCAGGGAATGACATACGAAAAAGCAGCTGCAGAAGATAAACCGATTTTGACAGTATTTTATGCAGACTGGTGTACTTATTGCATAAGATTTATGCCTAAATTAGATTCAGTACGTAAAGCATTTAAAAAAGATTTCAATGTACTGCTTTTGAATGTCGAAGATCCCCAAAATGCAAAACTTGTAGAAGAATACCATATAGGAGGATTTCCGACTGTATATATAATTGACCCCAAATACGACAACAGAGTACACATAGATACACCTTACCTTGGTACGGTAGAAAGCCTGAGCAAGGAAGTGAGCAGATACAACAACATGCGTAAATTAGTAAAGAAAGGTGAATCATGCAGCAAATAAATAAAAAGAAAAAAGCGAATACACTCGCAGAGGTAATGATTGCGCTTATAATTATAGGTGTTGTCGGAGCAATCACAGTGCCTGTACTAAAAAAACATGCCCAAAGAGAAGAAACAATAACGAAATTAAAAAAGGGCTTAATGTCAATGGAGCAGTTTATTGATGCGGCCATTCTTGACCAGGGAGATATCATGAGCGGAATGGACACAAAATGGGACATGGATAAATTGTTTACCAAATATATGGTTCCGGAAATGCAGTTGGCAAGAGATTGTTCAGATCCTGATGCCGGCGAATCCTCAAAATGTTTCCCGTCAACTGTATATACAATGGATGGTTCAACATCAAATATACAAGTCAACAGTTCAGTAGTGTTGATGGATGGTGTAGCTATCGGAAACAGCGGTATGGATTTTTATATAGACATAAACAGTACCAATGAACCTAATGTAGATGGTGTCGATGTTTTCCATTATACATTTGAAAATGTAGGACGAAATGAGGCTATCAATGAACCCGGGGATTGGAAATTCGTTCCGCAGGGATACTCAAAACAAATAGCAGACAACAGCTGGAAAATTACATACTGGTAAAAAGAAAAAAATGGCTCGACAGAGTCATTTTTTTTTAACCTATAATTCAAATACAAATACGTCATCTATACTATTGTAAAATGGCTGCTTGTAATTTTTAATGTTATTATGATAACATTAAAGTAGTATTACAGTAATTAGGAAAATAATAATTGAGGTTATAATGGATAAGAAAAAATTATGGATAGGTATATTATTGGCTGTAATTATAATTCCTATAGCTTTTAATAAGACCATGACGATAATAGGGGCCCAAAGAGCGGCAGAAGCGGCAAAACGTCCGCAAATAGTGGAAATAGCAGAAGTAAAAACCCGACATGTATATCCCAAAACAGAATCAGTAGGCCGTATAGAGGCAAAATACACAGTAGATGTCGTGGCAAGAATCAACGGCTGGCTCCAAAAACGTTACTTCAAAGAAGGAGATTACGTAAAAAAAGGCCAAACACTATTTCTTATCCAGCCTAATGAATACGCAATAGCCGTACAACAGTCTCAAGCAGCAGTAAGACAGGCCCAAGCAGCTCTTATTAATTCAGAAAAAGAACTGAAAAGAGCGCAGGAACTGGTCAAAAATGATTTTGTCAGCAAATCATACTATGATCAGGCCCTTGCAACACGAGACCAAAATAAAGCCTCACTCGATGTTGCTAAAGCTAATTTAGCAGCTGCACAATTAAATCTCAGTTATACAAAAATAAATTCTCCTGTTGACGGGAAAATAGGTAAAATTCTTATAACAGAAGGAAACTTAGTTAATGCCCAATCCGGTACACTTGCAAGAATCGTAAGTGTAACTCCAATATATGCTTATTTTCAATTAAAAAGCGAAGATTACCTTAAGTTCAAAAAAAGCGACAAGGACAAAGACCATTTTTCTAATATGAAAGTAAAAATAAAACTTTCAGATAATTCAATGTATCCGGAGGAAGGCAAATTAGAATTTGTAAATAACGAAGTCGACCCAACAGCAGGAACAATAGCATTACGTGCAACATTCCAAAATAAAGACCATCTTCTTGTTCCGGGAGACTTTGTTAATGTGGAAGCAACAGCAAAAGAGCCTATTGATGCAATAGTCGTACCGCAAGTAGCTGTCTCAGACAGTACAAACGGATTTTATGTATGGATTATTGATAACAACGGACAGGCACAACAACAGTCCATAAAAATCGGTGACGCCGTCGATCATGACTGGATAGTTCTTGACGGCCTCAAACCCGGAGACAAAGTCATCTCCAGCGGAGTTCAAAAGATAAGATCCGGAACTTACGTAAAAGTAAAAGAAGATTCAGAACAAAATGCTGAAGCAAAGAAAGATAAATAATAATGAGCGAGCAAAAACAACAAAATAAAAAAAATCTATACTTTTTCATACAAAAGCCAAGATTTGCAATTGTAATATCTATATTCATAACACTTGTAGGTTTTATTTCTATTTTAGGGTTAAAACTGGAGAAATATCCTGACATTACACCGCCGCAAATCGCAGTATCAGCTTCTTATCCCGGCGCAAGCGCAGATGTAGTTGAATCATCTGTAGCTTCAGTTGTTGAATCACAGGTTAATGGTGTTGAAGACATGCTTTATATGATATCAACCAGTTCTGATGAATCATATAAATTACAGGTTTATTTTAAAGTCGGCTCAGACAGAAATATTGATTTGGTAAATGTACAAAACAGAATACAGCAAATTCAACCCAAATTACCTGAAGATGTAAAAAGATTAGGTGTTACAGCAAAACAACAGGTTAGCGGTGCGGGTGTATGTATTCTAAACATGGTATCAGATAACAAGTCATGGTCACAGCTGGATTTAACCAACTATGCCGGCATCTTTGTAAAAGACGAAATAGCAAGGCTTCCCGGTGTAGGTGAAGTTAACGTATTTGGGGCAGGCAACTACAGCATGCGTATTTGGCTCGATACAGAAAAGATGGCAAATCTTGCCGTTTCAATCGCAGAAGTCCAAAACGCAATCAGCACCCAAAACGTTCAGGTTTCCGCAGGCGCACTCGGGCAAGAACCCGGACCGGATAAACAAAAATTTCAAATAACACTTCGGACAAAAGGAAGGCTTCTGGAACCTTCAGAATTTGAAAATATAATAGTCAGAGCAAATTTAGACGGTTCTATAATAAGAATCAAAGATATTGCAAGAGTTGAATTAGGAGCAGAATCTTACAATATTTACGGTGAAGTAGATGCACAGCCGGCCGCACTCATACAAATCATACAAATCCCGGGTGCAAATGCAATAGAAATCGTAAATGAAGTAAACAAAAAAATAGAAGAGCTTAGTAAAACTCTGCCCGACGGACTAAAAATTCAAATGATGCATGACGATACTGAATTCATTCGTGAGTCAATGTCAGAGGTAGTTCATACTATTATAGAAGCATCAATAATAGTAATAGCAATAATATTCTTATTCTTAGGCGATCCCAGAGCAACACTGGTTCCATTGCTGGCAATACCGGTATCATTGATAGGCACATTTGCAACATTACCGATATTTGGCATGTCAATAAACCTCTTATCTTTGTTTGCTATGGTACTCGCAGTAGCAACAGTAGTCGATGACGCAATCGTTGTAATAGAAAACGTAAAAAGGCACCTTGAAGAAGGAAAAGATCCTGTTACGGCAACACAATTAACAATGGAAGAAGTTGGCGGTGCTCTTGTTGCTATGGCATTAGTTCTAATGGCAGTATTCGTGCCTATTTCATTTGTACCTGGTTTGTCAGGACTTATGTACAAGCAATTTGCAGTTTGTATTGCGGTATCAATCGGACTGTCAGCAGTCTGCGCACTTACGCTCTCACCTGCGTTATGCTCAATTATTCTTCGAAAAGAAGACCCGAATTATGTACCTTCTAACAAAATTTCAGCATTAATTAAATTTTTATTCAACAAATTCAATGTATATTTTCAAAAGCTAACCGATGTATACATGAAATATGTGAAAGTATTTGTATACAATAAAAAGCTTACACTAATCACATATACAGCAATACTTATTTTATTAGGTGTATTATTTAAAGCAATTCCGACAGGTTTTATTCCTGACGAAGATCAGGCAGTACTACTTGCACAAATTATTATGCCGGCAGGTTCCTCATTGAACAGAACAACAACGGCAGCCAAACAAATGGATAATGTAATAAAAAAAATTGACGGAGTTGAAAAACGTATTATGTTCACGGGAACCGGCTCAACAAATACCGCATTTATGGTAATCCAGCTTGATGAATGGAGTAAACGTGAATTTAATATATTCCAAAAAATATCAAGAATTATACAAGGTAAAGAAACTGATTTGTCATCAAACGCAATTGCCGAAAGAGTAAGAAAAGCTATCGCACCTATACATGATGCACAGGTGGGTGTATTTTCACCCCCCGCAATCTCAGGTATGAGTATGCTTGGCGGTTTTGAGTTTCAGATGCTGTCAAAAGGTGAATATTCACCTCAGGAACTTGAAACATTTGCACAAAAGCTTATGGCTGCAGCAAATCAGGACAAAAGGCTGTCAAACGTGTATACGACCTATCAGGCAAATGTACCTCAATATGTAGTAGAAGTCGATTATGAAAAAGCAATGTCTCAGGGTGTAAATCTGCAAGACATTTACAGTACACTTTCTTCAACACTTGGTACATATTATGTAAATGACTTTAACAAACTGGGCCGTGTATTCCGTGTACAAATACAAGCCGACCAACGATTCAGAAGAAAAGCGACTGATATCGCAGGAATTTATGTAAAAAATTCAAAAGGAATAATGGTTCCGATATCAACAATGGTAACGCTACACCAATCAGTAGGTGCAAGCCAAATAACCAGATACAACCAGTATAATAATGTACAATTCAGCGGAAACCCTGCAACCGGAGTAAGTTCAGGTGAAGCAATGAAAGCAATGGAAGAAGTTGCTCTTAAAACTTTACCTAAAGATATTACTTTCGAATGGTCAGGTACTTCAAAACAAGAACTTGAATCTTCCGGGCAGACCCCATATATTGTAGCAATGGCTTTAATATTTGTATATTTGTTCCTTGTTGCATTATACGAAAGCTGGTCTATTCCGCTTGCCGTATTGTTGATTTGTCCTCTTGCCGCAGTAGGGGCATTAATTTTCCAATTAATGATGGGACAGGCCTTCGATTTATACTCGCAGGTTGGTATGATTATGCTGATTGGTCTTGCAGCAAAACAAGCAATCTTGATTGTGGAATTTGCGAAAGTTGAACATGAAGAAAAAGGAAAGACTATCGAAGATGCTGCAATTGAAGCTGCACATTTAAGATTCAGAGCAATCATGATGACAGTTGTTGCCTTTGTACTTGGCATCCTGCCTCTGGTATTAGCTTCAGGAGCCGGCGCACAAAGCCGTATCTCACTGGGAAGTACAGTATTCGGAGGTATGATTGCAGCAGGTACCGTAGGTACACTGCTTACACCTGCATTTTATGTCATAGTACAGCACCTTGTTGATACTATTGAAAATGCGGCGAATAAGAAAAAAATTGAAAAATAGATAATAATGTTTAATAAAATAATTCTATCTATACAATGAGGAAGAAATGAATAAAAAGATAATATCAACAATACTTATACTAGCTTTTCTAACAGGTAATTCAGCATTTTGCACAACAGCAAAAACTACAGATACCGATAATGCCTTTGCGCCTTCAAAACCGGCACAAGAAAAAATTGAACCCCAAAATACAGAACAAACAGCCGCAGAGAAAAAAGAAAAGAAGGCTGCTTTCAAATTTTGGACAAATAAAAAAGCTGTAAACAAAAAAGCTGAACAAAAAGAAAAATCTAAAAAAAAGCAATTCAATAAAAAAGAAAAGAAAAAAGCCGCAGCTACAACGCAAAATAAAGAAAAAAATTTCGTAGATGCGAAGAATTATGCAGAGCAAGCATATAAAAACAAAATTAAAGAAGCAAAACAGTCAAAAAAAGCTACTAAGAAAAATCAAAAAAAATCTAAGAAAAAAGCTAAAACTAAAGAAAAAAATACACAACCGCAAGAGATTAAACTAAATAATAATGCTGCAGCAAATTCAAAGAATTTTGAAAATGAGATAGACGCACAAATTACAAACGGTAAAAAAACCGTTCAAGGCTCTGTTTCAACAAACAGAATTATATCTGTCGATGATTGTGTAAAAATAGCATTAGAAAACAACCCGACAATAATTTCTCTAATGATGACCAGAGATATATACAAAAACCAAATTGCGCAGGCGTGGTCTAACTACTTCCCGACTATAAATGCCGGAGTAACCTACTCAAAAAATGATATGCTTGTCACAAACTTCAAATTTCCAATGCAAAAGTATAAATCCTGGAATGCTCCAAATTTGGGAGTAAACATGCTGCTTTTTGATTTTGGAAAAACGAGTACAGCCGCTAAAATTGCAAAAAAGACCTATGAAGCATCTGAAGAAAATCTTCAGGCAAATGTAAACGACATAATCTATCAGGTAAAAAGTGCATATTACAATTTATTATTTGCAATGCAACAGGTAGAAGTCTATGAAGATACTGTAGCTAATTACGAAATCCACCTTAAACAAGCAGAGGCTTACTATAAAATAGGAACTAAAGCTAAAATTGATGTAACAACAGCAGCCTACAACCTTGATAATGCAAAATTAAATCTTATACAGGCACGAAATCAGGTCGAAATGGCATATGCCCAACTAAATAATGCAATGGGTGTACCCGAATACACAGACTATGAAATAAAAGAACGGCTCAAGTCAAAAAAATACGATGTAATATTTGATGACATAATAAACATTGCATACAAACAAAGACCTCAACTGCTCGCAGCCAAAAAGAAAATGGAAGGCTCAAAACTTCTTATCAGAGCATCTAAATATGCATTTTTACCTGACGTTACAGGTTTTGGCTCATATACACGAGGAGGTAAAAACCCTAGCAGCGATTACGGTTACCAAATCGGAGCACAAATTGCATACTCAAACTTAAACCTGTTGCTTGTCAAACAACAAATTGATGAAGCCAAATTAACCTATGAAAAAGATAAGGCAGATTTTGAAACACAAAGACAGAGTGTATACCTTGAAGTAAAACAGGCATATATACAGTTCAAAAATGCCCAAGAGACTATTCCGGTAGCAAAATCATCAATGAATCAAGCAAAGGAACAATATGATTTAGCAAGCGGCAGATATAAAGTCGGAATGGGAGATGCAGTCGAGCTTAAAGATGCAGAAAACACTTACCGCAACTCCCAGCTAAACTATTATAATTCATTGACACAATACAACATAAGCGCAGCAAATCTGGAAAAAGTAGTAGGAGCACCAATTTTACCCAGAGAAACAACTCTTTAAGAAACAAAACAATTTGTTGCCGAATGCATAAATTCTATAATTTGGGAAAAATAATTCAATGAAGCAGCGCCGTTAATTATGATATCAGCTTCACTTTTTGATGGTTTAATATATTTTTCAGCGGCAGTTCTTACATAATCCCAATGTTTTAATGCATTTTCTTTATCTTGATTTCTTTTTTCAGCACGTGCCAAAAACCATTTTTTTTGAATTTTAGGATTAATATCAACATAAATCCTTATATCAAATAATTCTCTGATTCCGGGATACATAGCAGCCATACCTTCAACAACAACCAATTTTTTAGCCTTAATAGGTATCGAATCAGGAACACTAACTCCCGTACCGTTAATCAGATACTCAGGAGCCATAATGTCAACACCGTTTGACAATTGGATTAAATGCTCCTTTAATAAATCAAGCTGAAAACTTTCCGGAGAATCAACATCATAACCATTATCACGCAGGTTGTCAAAACTTCCATATTTTTTGATTAAATCTGAAATATCGTTGAAATAGTTATCAATGCTTAAATACTCCAGAGGAAAGTCCAATTCCGTACTTGTTTTTTTTACTTGCTTACAGATAGTTGTCTTACCGCTGGCCGATTCACCTGTTACACCGATTAATATTTTCTTTTCCGGATGTTCTATAAGCCTGCGGGAAAACTTACTGATGAAATTTGGATTGACTTCAATAAACAGAGGAACATCCATTTTTTTGTCATTTTTTAATATTTGCTTAAATTTAGTTTGTAAGTAAAATGCCAGAAATTCACGACCGGTTTTTGTTGAAAAATCAGGTTTTATAATTTTATCATGTGAATTTTTTTGTTCTTCAATTAACATTTGCATATCCGGTTAAAAAGCCTCAATTTATAAATTTGCCAGTTTATTTCTAAATATTAAATTATTTTAATCAAAAATATAAAAAGCCGAACTGCATCGGCTTTATCCAAATTTATTCTTCCGGCGGCAAATCACCCATTACAACAGCCATTTCTTTTGCATCAAGATTAAAAGCAGAATGTAAAGCCTGAATAGCTGCATTAGATTGATTTTTTTCAACAAGACAGCTTATTTTTATCTCGCTTGTCGAAATCATTTTTATATTTATACCTTTTTCAGCAAGCGCCTTAAACATTGATGCGGCAATACCCGGACGATCCACCATACCTGCACCTACAATTGATACTTTTGCGATATCTTCGTCAACAAGAACACCTGTTGCATTAATTTCTTTTATGACATTTTTCACAATTTTCATCGTTTTGTCATAATCAGTTTTATCGACAGTAAAGGCAATATCGTTAGTATCATCACTTCTTCCGTATGATTGAATAATCATATCAACGCTGACATCATCTTTTGAAAGTGATTCAAATATTTTTGCAGCATTGCCAGGTTTGTCGGGAACTTCACAAATAACGACTCTTATTTGGGATAAATCAGATGCTACACCGGCAACCGGTTTATAAATTTCCATATCTTCAACTCCTGTTATATAGGTTCCTAAATCATCAAGTTTAAAAGTACTTCTTACTCTCATCGGGACTTTGAATTGTTTTGCCGTTTCTACGGAACGTGGATGCAAAACATTAGCACCGACATGTGCCAGTTCTAGCATCTCCTCATAAGAAATTTCTTTGAGCTTTGTAGCTTTGGGGACAATTCTGGGATCTGTAGTATAAACCCCCTCTACATCTGTATATATATCACACCGGTCTGCCTGCAATGCGCCGGCTATCGCAACAGCAGAGGTATCAGAACCGCCACGGCCCAGTGTCGTAATCTCTCCATCCGGCGTCACACCCTGAAATCCGGCTACAACTATAATTTCACCCTGATTAAGGTGCTGTCTGAGTTTGTTTGTTTTTATATCAACAATTCTTGCTTTTGAATGTATACATTCTGTAATAATACCAACCTGCATAGCATTCATACTAACAGCTGCATAACCTTCTGCCTGTATGGCCATTGTTAACAGAGCAATAGAAACCTGTTCTCCCGTTGCCAACAGCATATCCATTTCTCTGGAACTGGGATTAGGTGTTACCTCTTTTGCCAATTTTACAAGGTAATCAGTTGTATGCCCCATTGCTGAAACAACAACAATAACGTCATTTCCGTTATTTTTTTCTTTTATAACAGCTTTTGCAACATTTTTTATTTTTTCAGGGTCAGCTACTGATGTACCGCCAAACTTTTGAACAATTATACCCACTACAATTCGCCTTCTTTATGTTATCAACTGAATCAGTTTCGACCTAATCTCGTCTACTTTTATGTTATTATACCGCTCCAAAAATTTATTACAATATTTCAATGCATTTTGCACTTCATATTGTGAAACATTAGGCTCCGTAAATTCTTGAAGTATTTTTTCTTGAAGTGATAAAAAATCAGGTGTCTGTGAAAATTTTTCCATTGCCTCATCCAGATACTCCAACGCTTTTGCCGGTTTACGCATACTCCAAGCTGTTTCAGCAAGAGCGAAATATGCAAAACAATACGATGGATTAATCTTCAATGTATTCTGAAACTTTTCATACGCATCTTCATAATGCCCTGTTTTTAACAAAATCACCCCGTATGCAAAATTCGTATCCGCAGATTCTTTTTGTATTAAATATGCTGTGCGTGCCTTTCTGAGTGCCTCCGCTTCTTCACCGGCATCTAACAGCATATTAGAAAAATTTATATACCCTTGAATAAATTTAGGATTATATTCTATACATTTTTTATAGTACTTTTTTGATTCATCAAAATTATTCAATCTATAATAACAATTGGCAATATTAAAGAAAATATGCTTTGCCTTTTTATTGGAATCCAGTGATTTTTTATAAAATTCCAATGCTTTTTCAAAATCGCCCTTTTCATAGTTTAATGCCGCTATATTATATAAAGCCTGAGTATGAGACGAGTTCAACTCCAGCACTTTGTTAAAAAATGATTCTGCCTCCTCTTTTTCTCCGGAAATTAAATAATTAGTACCTAAAGTAAAAAGTATACTTTCATTTCCCGGTGTAACAACGAACGCTTTATACAGTTTTTCTCTTGCTTCTTCAATATGATTATGACGCTGTAGTGCATTCCCCCAGCTAGCATAAAACTGCGGGCTCAAAACAGCTTTTTCTTCTGCTTTTTTATATGTTTCAAGACACAAATCTTCTTTACATGTGTTCATATACGCATCTGCAAGAATCATATACGGTTCCAGCTTTGTTTCATCTTCTTCAATTGCTTTTTGGGCAAATTTAATTGCATTTTCATATTTTGACAGCTTTGAATAACAAAAAGCAATATAATAATAAACCTGAAATATATTTTGATTAAATAACAAACAGTGCGTCAGCTTTTTTATTGCCTCTTCATAACATCCCTGCTCAATAAGTAACATTCCCCAAAGAAACGGAGTGGTAGGATTCAGAGGGTCTAAAGCCACTGCCGCCTTAAATTTTTCTTCAGCCTCTTTCTTATTATTATACTTTGCCAAAGAAATACCCCAGTTAAGATATATTTCAGGATTTCTCGGATCATACTTTTTCGCCAGTTTGTATATTTCAACAGCAGCCTTGAAATCACCTATTTCTGAAAGTGCCGATGCCCACATGGCGTATGCACGGGCATTCAATTTATCAATCTTTGTTGCCTTTTTAAAATTCTTTATTGCTTCGGTATAGTTTTGCTGTTTTAAATATGCAATTCCTAAATTTATATACGCATTAGGATTTTGATTAGCCATTAAAATAGCAGTATTGAACTTGTCCATAGCTACATCCAGCTGTCCGGTATTTGCGAGGTGTATCCCCCAGTTTAAGTAAGCTGTAGACGGCATTTCAGAAGTAATTGTTAATTTTTTATAATTACTTATATAATCATCAAACTTATTTATTTCATCTAAAATTTTACTTACACTCTTGCGCATATTTTTTTATTTCAACCAAATTATCAACAATTTCTCTAAAAGCTCCATTGCCCGGCATTGCATTAGTAACCTGTACTCCCGGTATCTCCAGCACTCTTTTATTAGCTTCCTTCACAGTGAACGGATACCCGACATAACTCAAACATTCAATATCATTAATATCATCACCAATATATAAAACTTTATCTTTAGAAAGGTTATACTTCTGCATAAGTTCCAATAAAATCGGAAGCTTATTGCGTATTCCCTGAAAAGCTCCGCTTAGTTCAAATTTATTGTCCAAATAATTAATGGCAGCACTCTCTGACCCAGACAATATTGCCACTTTTATGCCGTTTTTTATAGCAACGGATACTCCCATTATATCTTTATAGCTTATACGCTTCGCAGATTTTCCGTCATCAAAGATATAAATCGAATTGTCCGTAAAAACACCGTCAAAATCAGATACAATCAGTTCTATTTTTTCTGACAAATTTAAAGCTCTACACACTGAAAACCTTCCTTAACTTCTTAATAATAGGAATCTCTGATTCATATACAACCTTACATCCATCCCCCATAATAACAGGCACATTCCTGATATCTCTAACCATACGCCTTAAACCTTCTGTTTCCAGACTGGCAGCCTGATCAGAGCCCCATAATGTTCTGTCAATAGTTATATGCCTTTCTACAGCACAAGCACCGGTAACAACAGACAACACAGAAGGTAAATACCCTTTTTCATGACCGCTGTATCCTATAGGACAATTGTACTCTTCTCTCAGTTTCTTTATATAACTTATATTTATTTCATTATTTTCGCTCGGATAAGTAGAAGTGCAATGGAAAATTACCAGATTATCTTCCCCAAGAATATCAATAGCATGAGCTATCTCTCGCTCCGTACTCATACCGGTAGACAACAGTATCGGCTTGCTCTTTGATTTTGTATACAATAACAGCTCATCATCAGTTAAAGAGGCCGATGCAATCTTATAACAAGGAGGATTAAATTGTTCAATAAAATCAACGGATTTTTTATCCCAGCATGACGCAAACCACAAAATTCCTTTTGATTTACAATAACTGTCTATTTCACAATATTCATCAAATCCAAATTCCAAACCACGTTTTAAGTCTCCGTTTGTATTACCAAAAAAATTAGGACGTTCCTGCTCCAGCTCTTCTTTTGTATAAACTAATTCTATAGTCCGCTTTTGGAATTTTACAGCATCACAACCCGCCAGAACAGCTTCATCTATCAATTTTTTTGCCAGTTCAACAGAACCGTTATGATTAATACCAATCTCCGCAATTATAAAACACGGAAAATTTTCTCCTACAACTCTACCCGCAATTTGGACATTTTTAGCCACCCTAAACTCCTTTATATTTTTGATAAATCATTTCAAGACATTGAGCCTTTTCTTCTTTAATTTCATCCTCCGTTTTAGTCGCATTTTTTGAATGATTTTGATACTCTTCCTCACTGTCAAATTCCTTCAACAAAGAAATATTATCCTGAGTTGAACCAAGAACAAGAACTTTTCCGTTTATTTGCACTGCATAAAGATGTTTATGCTGACCTAACGGCAGCGATGACAATATCTTAAAATTATTCCTTTCCAATAACTCCATATCTTTTAATTTTGAACGATTTATTCTGTTCAAATTCTGATATATCCAGCCGGTTAAATATATCAAACCTATCACGACAGCCAAAGATATAACCAGATTTAGAAGACTGGGCATATCTGAAGACGGATTTTTCAATGCGGTTTTCATCGATTCCGGCACACTGTCAGCAAAAGCCGGTGATATCAGAACTAAATTTATTATTAATACAGCTATTATTCTGTTCATTGCACACCCTCTCACTTATAAATTTTAGCATACTATTAAAAAAAGGAACATTTTTAATGTTCCTTTTAGCATTATTTTTACTTATCTTTAAGCTATTTCTTCCTGAGTATCAACAGGAGGTGTCTTTTCCTGTGCTATATTTGGAAGTTTTATCAGCTCAGCAACTTTATCTCTTTTGTTAACCATTTCCGCTGTAACAACAAACTCTTTGACATCTTCCTGCGAAGGAACCTCATACATAATATTAAGCATCAATTCTTCCACAATAGATCTCAATGCTCTTGCACCGGTTTTTCTTTTTATAGCCTCTTTCGCTATCAATTCAATGGCTTCAGGCTCAAATTTCAAATCAACATCATCCATTTTCAAAAGACACTGATACTGCTTGAGAATTGCATTTTTAGGCTCAGTAAGTATCATTTTTAAGGTTGCTTCATCCAGCTGATCCAAAACCGCATATATTGGAACACGACCAATAAACTCCGGTATCAAGCCAAATTTCAGCAAATCTTCCGGCTGCAATTTTTTCAGCATCTTTTGTGCTTCAATTTCTTTTTCTGCAGCAGTTGCCGGCGCCTTTGCTCCAAATCCCAAAGAGGAACCTTCTCCGGCACGTCTTTCAACAATTTTATCCAAACCTACAAATGCACCGCCCACGATGAACAAAATATTTTTTGTATCTATCTGGATAAATTCCTGATGAGGATGTTTTCTGCCACCCTGAGGAGGCACATTTGCCACTGTACCTTCAATCATCTTCAACAATGCCTGCTGAACACCTTCACCGCTGACATCTCTTGTTATGCTCGGATTTTCAGATTTTCTTGCTATTTTATCAATTTCATCTATATATATAATACCTCTTTCAGCCTTTTGCGCATCAAAATCAGCGCTTTGATAAAGACGTAAAAGAATATTTTCAACATCATCACCGACATATCCGGCTTCTGTCAATGTTGTAGCATCAGCAACAGCAAACGGAACATCCAGCATCTTTGCTAATGTTTGAGCCAGAAGTGTTTTTCCGCTTCCCGTCGGCCCTACGAGCAAAATATTGCTTTTTTGTATTTCAACACCGGATTTGTCGGTTGCATTATGGGCAATCCTTTTGTAATGGTTATAAACAGCAACAGAAAGGACTTTTTTCGCATCATCCTGACCAACAATATGTTCGTCCAAATATGCCTTTATTTCATGCGGTTTTGGAACACGTGAAATATCAGTACCTTTAGATTCTTCCGCTTCGGACTTTTCTTTGTCCTTATTCTCGAAAAATTCTTCGTCTAAAATCTCATTACACAACTCTACACATTCATCGCAAATGTAGACTTCCGGACCGGCAATTAATTTTTTTACCTGATCCTGGGTCTTTCCGCAAAATGAACATTTTAAACGACTGTCATCATGTTTAACCATTACATTCTCTCCTGATAAAGGATTAATCCTGTTTTGTATTTTTATCCATTGATATGACTTTGTCAATCATACCGTATTCCAGAGCTTCCTCCGGTGTCATAATATAATCTCTGTCTGTATCTTTTTCAATTTTTTTAATAGATTGACCTGTATTTTTAGCCAAAATTTCGTTTAAGGATTTTTTGATTCTTACAATTTCAGCTGCCTGAATTTCTATATCAGTTGCCTGACCCTGTGCACCGCCTAACGGCTGGTGAATCAGGACTCTTGAATGAGGAAGAGCCAATCTCTTACCCGGTGTTCCTGATGAAAGAAGAAACGCACCCATACTTGCCGCTTGGCCTAAACAGATTGTAGAAACATCAGAGCGTATATGCTGCATTGTATCATAAATTGCAAAACCTGCCGTCACACTGCCGCCCGGGCTGTTAATATATAGCATAATATCTTTTTCAGGATTTTCACTGTCTAATAACAACATCTGCGCAACTACCAGATTAGCGACCATATCATCAATCGGTGTTCCAAGAAAGATAATCCTTTCTCTCAATAATCTTGAGAATATATCAAACGAACGTTCTCCTCGGCTTGATTGTTCTACAACTGTTGGTACAAAGCTCATAAATTGCCCTTTCTCTTATTTACGATTTTTAATTTATTTTTATTTTACTTTTTTATAAATTTTATTTTATTGTTGTCAAGCAGGAATTTTGTAACCTTCTGGCTCAATGCCTGCTGTGACAATGACTGAATCAACATAGGATTCCTTTGAAGCTCATGCATAACAGAAGCTTTATCAGTACCGTATACAGCAGCCAATTCATTGAATTTCTTTTCTAAATCTTCTGAAGTAATTTGAAGATTTTCAAGTTTTGCAATTTCAGCAACAAGTAATGAATTTTTGATTCTGTTAACAGCCTCTTCTCTTAATTCATTCCATATTTTATCTTGACCTTCTCTTTTTATTATTTGTTCCCATGTTACTCCGGTCTGCTGAATTCTTTGCATAAATTCATTCTTTAATGCATTAGCCTCTCTGTCAATCATAGTATCCTGGATATCTACATCCATGTTGCCTATTACGGTTTCGAAAACTTTTGCGGAACTTCTTTTTTCATTTTCATTCTTTTCCACATTCTGCAAATAATTGGATATATCCTCTTTCATTGCATCAAAGCTTTTGAACGGGCCTACCTTTTTAGCAAATTCATCATTTAATTCAGGCACCTTTTTCTCTTTTATTTCATTAATTGTAATTTTAAATTCTGCGTCTTGCCCTTTTAATTTTTCATCGTGGTAATCTTCAGGGAATTTTACATTTATTGTAAATTCTTCACCGATATTTTTACCGACCAGCTGCTCTGCGAATCCCGGAATAAAATTACTGTGAGCAAGATCCAGCATATAATTCTTTGCTGCACCGCCTTTTATTAATTCACCGTTTGCAGAACCTTCAAAATCCATCATTACAATATCTTTTTCAGCGGTTTGCCGTCCGGTTACGGATTCCAAAGAGGCATATTTATTTGCCAAATCTTCTAATTCTTTTTCCAGTGCATTTTCAGGATTTTTGAATTCTTCAACCTCAATTTCAAGGTCTTTGTACTGCGAAATTTTAACTTCAGGTCTTAGCTCCACTTTTGCCGTAACCGTAACAGGTTTTCCAAACTCAAAATTATAAGATTCCAGATATGGTTCTGTTATTACATTCAATTCATTTTCAGTAATAGCTTTTGCAAAAATATTCGGCAGCATATACTCAAGTGCATCTCTTTGAATAGCTTCAGAACCAATGTGTTTTTCCAGAATAGTTCTGGGTGCTTTACCTTTTCTGAATCCGGGAATGTTAACCCGTTGAGCAAGTCTTCTGCAAGACTTGTTATACTCATTCATAGCAGTCTTTTCATCTATTTCAATATCAAGTTTTACAATGTTTTTATCTTGTTTTTCAATTTTTACAGTCATCTTTTCATCCTTTAGACATTACATATCAAAATATATTATATTATAAAAGTTTCACAAATAAACCCTCTGACTGAAAATTAGTAGATTTAATGTATAGAAATCTTACAAAAGGATATTATCCGATTGACTATTACATTACAACCCGCAAGGGCAAATCTTTAACTATAAGCTTATATACGGCCTCTGCGCCCAAATCATCAAATGCAACTATCTCAGAACGCTCGACACATTTTGATAAAACACACGAAACACCGCCGACAGCAGTTAAATATCTGCCCTTAGTCATTGATGCAAATTCACGAATCATAGGAGGACATTCGCCTTTACCTATCACAGCCGCAGCTTGGAGAACATTAAAAGTCAAATCAGCATACTTATTCATCCGCATTGATGTAGTAGGCCCGACAGGCCCTATTATTTCACCCGGCGCCGCAGGACATGGGCCTGCATAAAATATTATTTTGTCTTTTAATATCACAGGAAATTCTTTATTATTCTTCCAAATATCAAAAAACCGTGCATGCGCAGCATCTCTGGCCGTATAAATTTCACCGGATAAAAGGATATTTGAACCGCCGGCAATTGACCTTAGCTTATACAGTTCATTTGTTTTTACTTTCACAGCCTTTAAGTCAATATCTGTCTTTACAAAATCAGGACTTTCCTGATTATAAAATATTTCTTCATTTCTGATTATGCATGACGCATGCCTTGTGCAATGACAGTTTATTGTAACAGCAACAGGTAACGAGGCAATATGAGTGGGAGCGGTCAACACCTTTGCATCCAACAGCACATTATTTAAACGATTACGCAGTTTTTCTTTCAACGATTCAGTACTAGTACTCTGTTCGCAAAAAAATGCTTTTTTTGACAATAAAGCAGCATATTCCATTGTCCCGCCGATACCGATTCCAAGCACTACCGGAGGACAGACCTTCTCACCCGCAGTATTTACCGATTCACAAATATAATCACAAATCTCATCTTCCGAATCAGAAGGCTTAAACATTTTTACCGCACTATAATTTTCAGCACCGGCACCTTTTACGAGAACATCTATTTTTATATCTTCTCCGCCAAATTCATAATAAACTATTGCAGGGGTATTATCTTTGGTGTTTTCTCTGTCAAAAAGAGCATCTTTTACAACAGACTTTCTAAAATAAAATTCTGTATAAGCTCTTTTCACGCCGTCATTGACAGCGGCATTAATATCGTCACCGCAAAATTGAACATTTTGAGGAATTTTTACAAAAACTATAACCTGACCGGTATCCTGACATAACGGTCTTTTCGTCTCATATGCAAGCTTAATATTCTCCAGAATAAGTTTATATTTCAAAGATTCATCATCTCTCATATGAGCAAGAATCTTTTTATACAAATCTTTGCTATATATAGTATTAGCACCGGCGCACAGCTTATACACCGCATCTGAAATCAGCTTTGTATCTATAATCATTCAATAATAATATCGTGTTGATATCAAAAAGACAACAGAATATATATTGTAGTCATCACACTTAATCAGTTTTTTTAGATAAAAATACGAAAATTTTTCACAAATACCCCCTGGAATTTTATAAAAATAAAAAAAAGCCACTCGATTGAGTGGTTTGTTTTCTGCATCCTAATGGTCTCTTTTGTGTTTATTATTTAGGAGTTTATATGTG
>CASDVD010000117.1 GCA_949284155.1 uncultured bacterium
AAAAGTTTTATTTTTAATTTTTTAGCCATTTTTATCTCTATTCCAAATTTACTGTAATCATTATTGAATCATCATCAAGCACCTCTTCCTTTTCAATTTGAAGATTATGCTTTTTTAATCTTTCTTTTATTTTTATATATGATTCTTCTTGGACATTTTGTGCATATTCTGACTGTATATCAGATATAAATTCTTCACATTGAGAAGAATCACTGCACGAAATCTTCATCATATACGGCTCATTTACTTTTCGGTAAAATTCAACGGAAAAATTTCCCAATTTACACACTATCGTTCCGTTTTCAACCGTATAATCGTTAAATCCATATTCCTGCAATGTCTTTTCCAAAACTTCTTCATCCATAAACACAGTTTTATATTCATTACATATTTGAGATGCAGTATCGACATTGATATATTCCGGAGTTCCATTCATCATAGACTCTTTGACAGATTGTTTTAATTTATTATTAAATCTTTCTCTTTCCGCAAGAGATTCATCACTTAATATCTCATTGCCGGACAAACCGGAAGTTGCACCGGCCATTGACATTATGGCATAAATTGCTAACGGTATAATGCTTATTGTTCCTGACATAATTTCCTTTCTAAAAATCTAATGCTCTGCCGCCACGTGTTTTAGCAATATCTTTTTTATCCTGTGCATCAAGTTCAGATTTATATTTAGTCAGTTCCTTTGACCTTGTTGCCGCAACGGCACGCACGTTTGCCCACTCACGAAGCGAAAGTATCTGTTCTTTTTGTGTGGTTGAGAGCGGAACAGTATTTTTTATCGTTCTTTCCAAATCACTCATTTCAAGAGGCCTATTTTCAAAAAATGCTTCATACAATGCTGATATTACAACCTGTTCTATCTCAGCACCGATAAATCCCTCAGTCATTACGGCAAGTTTCTTGCAAGTCTGTTCATCTATCTGAATATTTTTTGCGACTTCAGAATCTTTCAGCCTTTTTTGTAAATGTAATTTAAAAATTTCAACCCTTTCATTTGCTGTAGGAATATCAACAAAAAAGATTTCGTCAAATCTGCCTTTTCTTAATAATTCAGGCGGAAGTTTATGTATATTATTAGCAGTAGCTATGACAAATACCGGTGCCTCTTTTTCCTGCATCCAGGTAAGAAATGTACCGAAAATCCGTGAAGATACGCCGCTGTCGCCTCCGGAATTTACGCCGCTCAATCCTTTTTCAATTTCATCAATCCAGAGTATAGATGGTGCAACAGCCTCTGCCGTAGCCAGAGCTTTTCTTAAATTTTCCTCTGAACTGCCGACCAAACCGCTAAAAATCTTACCCAAATCAAGTCTTAAAAGAGGAAGCTGCCACATTGCACTCATCGCTTTTGCAGTCAAGCTTTTTCCACAACCTGGAACTCCTGTTATAAGAACACCTTTTGGCGCCGGCAGACAGTATCTTTTTGCATTTTCACTCCATGAGTTATTACGCTTTATAAGCCAGCTCTTTAGATTCTCAAGACCGCCTATATCATTAATATTCAAATCACTTTGAACAAATTCCAGTATTCCGGTTTTCTTTATAACTTGCATTTTTTCTTCTTGTATTATTTTCAAATCCGAAATATCTATTTTCCCGTCATTAACCATCGCTAAAGCAAAAGCATTTTCAGCTTCTTGCAGCGTCAATCCCAGAGCGGCCTTGCACAAACGTTCTTTCTGCTCTTGTGTAAGCGTTTCTGATTTAACTCTTTTATTTTGTGAAATCATTATATTAAGTTTAGACTTCAACTCATTAAGATTGGGTAAAGGAAAATCACAAATAGTTATATCTTTTTGTAAAGTAGGAGGGATTACTAAATCAGGAGCAATAAATATTACATTTTTTCTTGCCCGGCTTGTTTTTAGCACCGGCAAAAGATCTCTCATTTTTCTTACCAAATCATGATTAGGCGGCCTGTTACAAGCTCCGAAATTTACATGCAAATCATAAAAAATAAACACGGCGTCCTTATCATAATTTTGCACATACTCCATGGCTTTCAAAGGACAAGTTGTATCTGAAATAACTTTTTCCGTTTCATCATTCACAAATCCATTCGTCTGCGTCCATATATATACTTCCCGTACAAATTTTATTTTGGCAGGATCGGTAACAATACCTTTTATAACAGATGTAACCCTGTCTTCTTCATAAGTTGTTATATAAATATAAGGGAATCTTGCTCTTATTAAACTCGCTAATTTTTCAAGTGCCATACAATTAGTTCCTTTTTTTCTCTAACAATCTTTTATATACTCACATTGTACATAATGTATTTACAGTTTTTTTAAAATTTCCCATACCGTTAACAAATACACATCCGTTTTTTTGCAGGCGGATTTCCAGCTTATTTTTATATTCGGCTAAAATATCAGAATTGTACCTGTTCGTCAAAAAATGATATCTCTGGTTTGCAGACCCTGTCCATGGTCTGCTCAAATCATATAATTCTTCTACAAAGGGCCCGTCTATTAATAAATCCGTATTTTCTAAAAGTCGATTAACATGCTTATTATTTAAATTAATTAATTCCTCCAAATAATATCCGGTAAATGTCACAACAGACAAAGACACTTTTTTTACCATCCCAGCAAGCAATGACACTGCCTCCGGTTGTTCAAAAGGCTCTCCGCCAAGGAATGTAACACCCTCAATACCTTTTGTATTTGTTATTTCAGTATAAAGTTTTTCCACATCAACAAATTCTCCGCCGTTAAAATCCCATGTACCTGACTGCCAGCAGCCTTTGCAGCGGCGTGAACATCCCTGTGTCCAAATACAAAATCGACAGCCCGGGCCTTCAACATTGGTTTTATTCAGAATTTTATAAACTTTTATCTTCATTAAATATCAATTATTCTTTCGGATTTTACTTTTTTTATTTTTTTGATTTTTTTCCCGTCAACTTTGTTACAGGTAATTTTGCTGCTTAATTGTGCAGCAAAATGCGGTTTAATCTTCATCGCCTGTATAAAATCTTCAACCGATTTAAACGGCCGTTGCTGTTCTCTGAATTTTATTATTTTCTTTGACAAAACTACATTTATCCCGGGCAGAGCGGTTAATTCAGCTTCAGAACAATTATTTATATCTATGAGGCTGCCGCTGTCAACAATTTGTATTGTTTCTTCCGGCTGCGCAGCGATTTGCTCAGGTTGGGCAGGTTCTTGCATTTTTGATTCAGGATTGGCATTTACCTGCCACACAGATTCTGATATGACCGCCATTGAACGAAGTGAATTATAAATATCCTCATATTTTGTACTCCAGGAAAAAAGTTCGCACATCATATCAAAATATTCATTTATATCAACAGAACCAAAATCCCTTGCTGACAGGCACATCTTTCTGTTCTGTGAATTATAGACTTTTGAAATACAGGTAATACTTTTATCTTTAGCGTTAAGAGTTACATCACAAAATTTGTTAGACAAAGAAAAGTTTCCGAACAATTTTGTATAAGGTTTTAAAAAACCTGAGGCTTTTTTCAGTGCAGCAATTCGTCGATTCCTGTTCCTGAGCGCCCTTGAAATGCTTTCGCCTATACTCATTCCATAATCATAATCATAACCGTAATATCCCCTGTATCTTCTTCCCGGAGGGGCAAAAATGAATAAAATTGCGCCTAAAATATAAGGTAATAGCCTGAAAAACCACATAGAGGACTTTCTTTGTTATAATTACTTTTAATAATACTTATTTATTTTGGATTAACAACCTCTTTTTATAGGATACGCATAATAAAAACAGCAGATGAGATACATAACATTTTTTTGTATGCTATAATAAAAGAATAGAATATTTAGAACATTGAAAATTCACGGGGACGTTTTGGATTTGACAGGGTGATAGTTTGTAATAAACTGCGAGCCTGAGCGCTGTTCTCAGTCAAAACGAGCAAATTAAATTAAACGCTAATAACGTTGTAAAAGGCAATT
>CASDVD010000118.1 GCA_949284155.1 uncultured bacterium
CTGCAAAGCTCTGCTGTTTCCGCTAAAGTTTAGCCAAACGCCTTCTTTTAAGAAGGCGTTTGATTTTATCGGCTTTTTAGAAATTATAATATACCCTGAAAAGATGAGTACACAGGAAAATCATGCTAGTATAATACAATAAGCCCTATTGTGCAGGGTTATAGAATATATGGTGCCATAGATGAGATGTCCGAAGTGTAATACCGAAGTCGGCGATAAAGATTTATTTTGCCCCAACTGTAAAAAGGTTTTGAGGCTGAAATGTCCTGCTTGTAATTATATTACCAAAAGCAGTGTATGTGAAAATTGCGGCTCTGTTATTCTTAACAAATGTTTTAAATGCGGCAGGCTCAATTCCACGGCGCTTGAAATTTGTCCTGCCTGCGGTCTGAATATAAATGCAAGTATAGGGCTTCGAGAGTCGGTCATCGAAGAGTTTGCGGCTTTAACAATAGAAGTTGAAAATATTGAAGATATAAAAAATGCCTTTAATAGCGATAAATTGGCACTGCAATTTCGAAAAAATTTTTATAATATGGTTAAAAAACTTGCATCTGAGAAAAAATTGCGTGTTCAGATGCTTGAGAATACCTATATAATACGTTTTTGCAAAGATTACAGCTTTCTTGAGTCTTGCAGCTCCGCAGTGGATTTTGCTATTTATATTGCACAATCCGTGACAGAAATAAATCAAAAACTGTTTGAATCCAAGGGTGTAGCCATAAAAATAAAAATGGCCATACAAAAAAGAGATGTTTATTTGAAGCCTAATGAGTATCGCTCCGGTTTTAATGTGAATTTGATGTACTCTTCAAAAAAATCTTCACACCTTTTCAATAATGTTCAGGTAGTTGTTGATTCTTTTATCTACCAAACTACAAAAAGCAAATATCCGTATCAGTCTTTAAGTGCGGTTTATGTAAAGAATCATATGGTTATGTTTTTTGAATTAATCTTGTCAAGCATAATCAAGTTGGAAGACGAGAAAAAAGAAGAAGCTCAAGCGGTAAGTCTGCCTAAAAATATTGCGTTTGAGCCGGAAGAAGAAGCTGACAATCAAAAACTTATCAATTTCTCCAGTTTGAATTGTTCTTTTATTAAAGTTAAATATGATTCTTTATTGGATGAATTGACCAGAATCATTAATTCGGATGCTAAAAATCCGATTATTTGCGTAAAAAGTCCTGATAAGACAGGAAGATTGTGGAATATACCTGTTGAAAAAATGTGTGAAAATTTTCAGACTCAGTTTGTATACAGATTTACCTGTCCACAACAGGCAAAATATGAGCCTTTTGGATTTTTTAAACATTTAATGTTTACTTATAAAGATATTACAGAATTTGATTTACTGCAAAATCCGTCGTTAGCGGATAAGATAACGGTTGATCAAAGCTTAAGAAATCTATTTTTATTATCCGTCAACAAAAACATTCATCCGGAGGATATGCACTTTGGCTATTTTGAGTCTTTTGTAAACTTTTTTGCCGGTATTACACAAAAATCAATTTTTGTCGTTGATGATTTTCAAAATGTGGATGAAAGTTCTTTAGAAATTTTAAAATATCTCATAGAAAACAGAAATCTCGGCAATGCTTCATTTATCTTCGCCAGTGATGAACATTTTGCTCTGCACAGAAAAATATATAAGTTGATGACTTCTAAAAATTTCTTTGATTTGGAAGTGCGGCTGTCCTCCAATAAAAATATTGTCGCAGCTGACGGGGCAATGTTAAAAGATATCGAGAAGTCTTTCTATTTTGAAAAAATACTTGAGAATACGAAGGGCTCGCATTTCTATTTGACCCATGCATTGGAATACCTTGTAAATAACGAAATTTTGAGCTTTGCCAATGGAAAATATACTGTTGAAAAAGACAGAATGATTGTAATCCCTAAGGATATTAATGAGCTTGTTAAAAAAAGGATACAAACTCTTTCTTTGAAACCTGCGGCATATAAACTTTACATTTCTGCTCTGCTGCTTGGAGAAAAAGTTCCGTATACGGTTTTGCAGCAGCTGGAATATGATGATTTTGTTAAAAATCTTAAGTATTTGGAATCTACCGGATTAATACAAATTGCGAACGATAGAGTCGTAGTTGCAAAATATTACGGCTTGTACAGAAAAAATGTTGTTAGTCTGCTTGATAAAGACGAATTGCATGATATTGCACAGCGGCTTATTGATAAAATATTGAATAATCTTGCGTTGCCGTCCAGAATTAAGGCGGAAATTTATGAATATTCTTTTAACAAAAAAGAAGCTTTTTCTTTATGGCGTTCGCTGGCGGAACTTTCTAGCCAGATAGGTGATTTTTCTGCTTATTTGAACACTACAAATAAGTATCTGTCGCTGGTGGATAATATAATAGATGAGGATACGGATAAGACTGTTGACCAGATTAAGCTGGAAGTTTATGAAGAGATGAGTTCTCTTTTGTATAAATATTATCCTGATAAGATACTCAATTTTCTTGAGTTGCTTTTGGAAAATCTTGAGGCAACAGGCGATGATAATAAAATTAAAACAGTTGCTAACAAGCTCGTTCAGAGTTGTTTAATGAGCGGTAATTATGTTAATGCGCTTGAATATGTCGGAAAGATTATTTCAAGAACGCCCCGCAGTTCTTTTAACCCCGCTGATACGAAGTTCAACTTAAATTATTTCCTTATAAATTTGGTAACTCTGGAAATATATTATAATCTCGGACGTTTGAACGAGTGCATAGACTTGGGTGATGAGCTGTTTAAATATATTGATTTAAATAATATCGTCAATACAATACTGCCTCAGGGCTTTTCTAAAAAGCAATTCAGAGAAGCGATTATTGATGCGCAATTCTTTATATCAATATCGAGAATATTGCAGCTTCGACCTGATACAATCAATTATATAGAAAAGCTGCAAAGCTTTATTCCTGAGTACTGCTGTTTTAAATTGATGCTCCTTCTTGCTAAATTTTTACGCAATGAAAATATTGAAACAGAGTTGCGTTCATTCGAAAATGCAGATTTTATAAATGATAAGTATTCACAGATTTTGTATCCTACGTTGCAGGCTCTGGTTGCCTTTAAGAAAGAAGATTGGAACGGACTGGGAAATTATATCTACCAGACAAAACTTGTCGCCAGTTCGGTGAATCTTTATCAGATTGAATATTTCTGTGATTTGATGATAGGATTTGCATACCAAAAAATGGGTAATCC
>CASDVD010000119.1 GCA_949284155.1 uncultured bacterium
AATTTGCGTCACCCGCGATTCGAACGCGGGACCTATCCCTTAAAAGGGGAGTGCTCTACCTACTGAGCTAGTGACGCAAATTTTATTAAATTTTCAATCTTTTCAATTATTGCAAGTCTTTTAAACTATTTAATTACGTTCTTAGTTCCGACTGCTTATTTAACATATCAAGAACATGTTTATACGTCAAACATTTTTTTAAGATTTGAAAATTGTTTGCTCTCTGTCAGGCCCAACGCTGATTATAGAGATTTTTACACCTATTAATTCTTCAAGTCTTTCTAAATATTTTTTCGCATTTTCCGGCAATTCATCATAAGATTTCATGCCCGTTAAATCCTGTTTCCAACCTTTATGAATTTCATAAACAGGTTCAAGATATTTATGAATATTTACATTGGTAGGATACCAGCTATATACAGAGCCGTCACGTTTATCTTTATAAGCAACACAAACTTTAATTTCATCAAATGTATCAAAAACATCAATCTTTGTTATAGCCATTGAGGTTAAGCCGCTGACAAGCACGGAATATTTTGCAACAACAGCGTCAAACCATCCTGTTCTTCTCGGACGGCCTGTTGTTGTACCGAATTCATGCCCGATATTTCTGATTTTATCTCCTGTTTCATCAGTAAGCTCTGTTACAAAAGGCCCTTCACCGACCCGTGTTATATATGCCTTGGAAACACCTATAATATTTTTGGGAACAGACGGACCAAAGCCGCTGCCGGTACAAGCACCGCCGGCAACCGGATTCGAACTTGTTACATAAGGATAAGTACCCCAGTCAATATCAAGCATTACCCCCTGAGCTCCTTCGAAAAGTATTGATTTATTATTTTTTAAAGCATTATGAAAAAGCATTTGCCAATCATAACAGACATATGGTTTTAAAATTTGTGCATATTTTTTACAAATTTCAAAAACTTTTTCTTTAGTATAAGGCTCAAGCCCATATATATGAACCAACTCCTTGTTTTTAACAGTCAAAATATCATCAAGTTTGCGGCTCAAAAATTCTTCATCAAACAAATCTTCAACTTTTAGCCCATGGCGTGAAATTTTATCCGTATAAGTCGGGCCGATACCTCTTTTTGTTGTGCCGATTTTATTTGCGGCACAAGACTCGCTTCTTCCGTCAATATCTATATGATACGGCATGGTAACAGAAGCAAGCGGAGAAATTTTCAATCCGTCCAAAGACACATTTTCAGCTTTAAGATTTTCTATTTCTTCTTTTAGGACTTCGGGGTATATTACAGTACCTGCACCAATCATGCATATTTTATCCTTATATAAAATACCGGAGGGTATAAGGTGGAATTTAAAAGTCTTATTATCTGCAACAACCGTATGTCCGGCGTTACAACCGCCTTGATATCTGATTATTATATCAGCCTGCCTGGCAAGCAAATCAGTAATTTTTGCTTTTCCTTCATCTCCCCACTGTGCACCGATAACAACTGTATTTTCCATAGTCCTGCCTTTTTTTGTGATAATACAAATTAATTATAAATCAAAAATATGTTGCAGATTCTGCTACATATTCTGCTTTAAATATGCTTCAATAAAGCCATCAATATTTCCATCCATCACGGAATCCACATTGCCGACCTCATATCCCGTTCTGTGATCTTTAACCATTTTGTAAGGATGAAAAACATAAGAACGAATTTGAGAGCCAAAATTTATATCAAAATTTTCACCTTTTAATTCAGCCAATTTTTTATCATGTTCAGCCTGTCTGATAGCAAGAAGCTTTGAAGCCAGCATCTGCATAGCGGTTTCCTTATTTTGCAGCTGTGAACGCTGCTGCTGGCATTTTACGACAATTCCGGTAGGCTTGTGTAAAATACGAACGGCTGTTTCAACTTTATTTACATTTTGCCCGCCTGCGCCGCCGGAGCGCATCGTATCGACCTCCAAATCTTCAGGAGGTATTACTATCTTCTTCTCAAAATCCTCAATAACAGGGCTGGCTTCTAATGAAGCAAAACTGGTCTGTCTTTTGCCGTTAGCATTAAAGGGCGAGATTCTGACTAATCTATGAACGCCCCTTTCTGCCTTGGCAAGCCCAAAAGCATATTTACCATTCACTTTAATTGTTGCAGACTTGATACCAGCCTCATCACCGTCAGACTTATCCAAAAGCTCAACCGTCCATCCTTTTGACTCCGCCCAGCGCATATACATACGCAAAAGCATCTGCGCCCAATCCTGAGCATCAGTACCGCCCGCACCGGCATTTATTGTTAAAATTGCCGGATTTTCATCATATTCACCTGATAAAGTCGCCTGTATCTCCCAGCGTGACAACTCGGATGCTAGCTGTTCAAGATTATTTTCCAGCTCTTCCCGGATTGATTCATCCTCGGATTCGTTATACAGCTCCAGCAAAATCTCCAAATCCTCAACAGCTTTGTCCCATTTTTGCGCAAGTTCTGTTATATTTTTATTTTCCGTAAGCTGCCGTGAAAGTCTCGAAGCCTTTTCGGCGTCATTCCACACAGAAGAATCCTGAAGCTCTGTTTCAAGCTCAAGAATATTTTTCTGAACTAAAGGCAGATTAAGGCACGCACGTGCATTTTCTGCCTTTTGTTTTATTTCTTCAACTTTTTGCTTTATTTCATAGTCCATAGATTATGACTTTTTCTTATCAGTAGCAAACTCTGAATCCAAACGTAAAAATACAGGTTTGATTTTATCTTTTTCAGTAAGTTTTCCAACAGGAATTTGTCCCCACACCAAAGAATCGTATCCTGTCATTTTTGAAGAAAGTTGTTCCAGAATCTCTTTTGATATATTCGGGCAATAAGGAGCCAGCAATATACCGATAAATCTCATTGACTCTAACACATTATACAAAACTTCGGAACACTCATTCATCTTTCCTTCTTTGGCAAGACTCCAGGGCGCCGTATCGTTCACGTATTTATTCACAACATTAGCAAAATTTACTATATCCTGCGCAGCCTCAGCCAATTCAAATTTGTCAAATTTATCTTTAACAGCTTCAACAGTATTTGCCGCTTCTTTTGCAATTTCGCCCGACGGAGGAATAGTCACAATTTCTCCGTCAAAATACTTCACGAGCATATTTAAAGTTCTATTTAGCAGATTTCCGATATTATTAGCTAAATCCGCATTCACACGTTCTTTGAAATCAACATCGGAATAATTTCCGTCCTTGCCTGAAGGAGCTGTTACCATCATAAAATATCTGAAAGCATCAGGATGCTGAAGATCAAATTCTTCAATAACATCCTTAGGAGCAATTACATTACCGATAGATTTGCTCATCTTGGTCTGATCAATTGTAATCCATCCATGAGCAAGTATAGTCCTCGGAAGCTCCAGACCGAGCGCCATTAAAATAGCTGACCAGTATATAGCGTGGAACTTCATTATATCTTTACCGATTATTTGAACATTAGCCGGCCAGTTCTTCTTAAACATATCAGAAGGAGACTCTGTATCATAACCCAAGGCAGTAATATAGTTAGAAAGTGCATCTATCCATACATAAATAATTTGAAAATCATCTCCTGGTACATCAATTCCCCAGCTTACGGAATCTTTTGATCTGGATACTGATATATCCTCTATATTCTCCAGCTGATTAAGAACTTCGTTTGCCCTGAAAGCCGGTTGGATGAATTCGGGATGCGTTTTGATATGTTCTATAATTCTGTCTTTATATTTTGATAATTTGAAGAAGTAATTTTCTTCCTGAATTTCTTCCGGCTTAACCATATGATCAGGACACAAACCGTCTTCTGTCAAATCTCTGGGATTTAAAAAGCTTTCACATCCTGAACAATAAAGACCGGTATAAGAATGTTTATATATATCTCCGTTGTCCATTAGCTTTTTAAATATTTTTTGCACTATTTGAGTATGTTCAATGTCGGTTGTACGGATTAATTTATCATAATCTATCTCTAGTAAAGCCCAGGCATTTTTAAACTCCTGCGCATTCATATCACAAATTTCAATAGGCTGTTTACCTGATTTTTCTGCGGTTTTTTGTATTTTTATACCATGCTCATCAGTTCCTGTAAGAAAATATACGTCTTTGCCTCTTTGCTTATAATGTCTTGCAATAACATCAGCCATAATTTTCTCAAAAGCATGGCCTATATGCGGACGTCCATTCACATAATCAATTGCCGTAGTTAAATAATATTTTTCCATTTCAACCCTCTTACTCTATTGTGCTAGAATAAAAATAGCACAAAGCAGGAGAATTATAAATATGTCAGAACGTTTAAACGCAAGAGGCAATAAAGAACTAAGAAAAATAAAATTTACAAAAGACTACACTATACATGCACTCAGTTCTATTCTTGTTGAATTTGGAGACACCAGAGTTATTGTCACGGCATCTGTTGAAGAAAATGTACCAAAATGGATGTCAAAAGATGATAAAAGAGGCTGGATAACAGCCGAATATTCACTGCTGCCCACTTCAACACACACAAGATGCCAGCGGGAACGCTCAAAGATTTCGGGACGAACACAGGAAATACAAAGACTTATCGGAAGGAGTATACGTTCTTGTGTAAATTTAGAAAAAATACAAGGTTTAACGATAACAATTGATGCCGATGTAATACAAGCTGACGGCGGCACCAGATGCGCAAGTATATGCGGCGCTTATCTTGCTTTAGAGCAAGCCGTTGAAAAGTTATTAGACAGGGGAGTTCTTCTTGAAAATCCCATATTAGAACCTATCGCAGCAGTTTCAGCAGGGATTATTGACGGTGAAGTAAAATTAGATTTGGATTATTCCGAAGACTCTCATGCACAAGTCGACTCAAATATTGTCATGACGAAAAGCGGAAAAATAATTGAATTTCAGACAACAGCAGAGGGAAATCCTTTCGAAAAACAACAACTGATTGAAATATTGGAAACCGCACAAGCCGGCATTGAAAAGATTATCAAATTATATTAATCTGTTTAAATAAAAAACTATAAATTAAATGAAAAGGATATGAAGAAGTATGAAGGCTGTCGTTTTTGATAACGGATTAAAATTAGAAAAAAATTATGAAAAGCCAGTCCCTAAAAAAGGGGAAGCTCTTATAAAAGTCAACACTATCGGTATATGCAATACCGATTATGAAATAACATTAGGCTATATGGGATACAAAGGCATCCTCGGACATGAGTTTACGGGTGTTGTTGAAGAGATAAATGACGATGATAAATCGCTGGCAGGGAAAAGGGTTGTCGGCGAAATTAACTGCGGATGCGGAGAATGCGAATGGTGCAGAAAGGGGCTTGAACGCCATTGCCCGAATCGCTCCACGCTCGGAATATGGAAAAGAGAAGGATGTTTTGCTGAATATGTATGCCTTCCTTTAAAAAATTTACTTGAAATTCCTCAAAACGTGAGCGATGAAGAAGCTGTTTTTGTTGAACCTCTGGCAGCAGCATTAGAAATACTCGAACAACTTCATATTCCCCCGTATAAAAAAGTTGTTGTTCTCGGAGACGGCAAATTGGGACTAATGATAGCATTAGCACTTAATGCTGCAGGATTGAACTTAACGCTGGTCGGAAAACACCAAAACAAACTCGACATAGCAAAAGCTCAAGGAGTAAAAACCAAATTGCTCAATGAATTGGAAATAAAAAAAGAATATGATTTTGTAATTGAAGCAACAGGCTCTGTTTCCGGCCTTGAAACATCTCTGGCATTAACAAAGCCAAGAGGAACATTGATTCTTAAAAGTACTGTTGCAGCCTCTAAAGAATTTAATTTTGCACCTGTAGTCGTAGATGAAATAACGATTATTGGCTCCAGATGCGGGCAGTTTGCACCGGCACTAAGGCTTCTGGCAAGCAAAAGAATTGATGTTAAGCCACTGATAACAGATATATTTAAACTGGATGATTCTATAGCAGCATTTGAAAAAAATCAAGAAAAATCAGCAATAAAGGTACTTGTTAAAGTTTAATGAAATGAAAAAACACAAAGACAAGATTTTGGGTTTACTTATCAGTCTGGTATTCATCGGATTGATAGTTTGGAATTTGGATTTCAGGCAGCTAATTAATACTTTTAAGATTTTTAATTACCATGTGCTTTTATTATTTATGCCGATATATATTTTAAGCATATACATAAGAGGAGCAAGATGGAAATATTTGCTGTGCAATGACCCAAAATTGACAGTAAAGGAAGCTTTTTACACATTCACAACCGGAAATACTCTTAACAGCTACTTACCAGCAAGAGCAGGCGATTTTTGGAGAGCTTACCACGTTGGAAATAAAATTAAAGAAAGTAAAATGAAATTATTGGGCTCAATAATTTTAGAACGATTGATTGACGGGATTTCTATATTACTCATTTTATTTTTTGCAATAATGACATACTTCAAACACCCCTGGATAATTAAAATCGCATTTTTATCAGCAGCAATATTCTTAGGCGCTTTAGTTTTTTTCGTTGTACTTTTCAAAACAAACAAAACATCTGTTTTCTTAAAAAAAATATCCCAAACCAGGATTTTAAAACCTTTTGAATCAACTATAAAAAAATTTTCTGCACATATAGAATCTTTCATAAGCGGGTTTGAGGTTTTAAACAAGCCGGCCTATCTGGGCATAGCATTCCTGATGAGTATTTTTGCCTGGCTGCTGGAATGTTTTGTAACTTACGTATTAATATTAGGATTCGGGCAGCACTTCGGAATATCTATAGCGTTTTTTGTAATAAGTTTTATTGCCTTATCCATGGTCATTCCTTCTTCATCAGTTTTTGTCGGCCCGTACCAGCTTGCTTATATATTGGCTCTTAATATTTATCATATACCTAAATCGCAGGCTCTTGGTATTGCATTTATTCATCAAATAACTATAATGATACTGATAACATTAATTACAGTATTGTATTTTTTAAAAGCTAACAAAAGCATTGAAGAATTAAAACTGGAAATTAACGAGGGAGAAGAAAATGAACGGCACTCCTAAAGCCAACCGTCTTCATATAGGTATATTCGGAAAAAGAAATGCAGGAAAATCTTCCCTTCTTAATACTCTAGTCAATCAAGATGTCTCTATTGTGTCAAATATTCCCGGAACAACAACCGATCCTGTTGAAAAGACTATGGAATTTTTGCCGTTAGGGCCTGTTGTTTTTATAGATACAGCCGGAATAGATGATATTAATGATTTGGGCCGGCTGAGAATTGAAAAGACCAAAAAAATTCTGGATAGAGTTGATATCGCAGTAATTGTTAGCGACTTCAACGGATGGGACAGATTTGAAACAGAATTGTTTAACAATTTTCAACAACTGGAAATACCTGTTATTGCAGTAATAACAAAAAATGATATTCAAAAAATTTCTGATGAAAAATTATCACAAATAAAGCAACATATAAAAAATCCGATTCAAACAAGTTTAAAAGACCCAAAAGACAAAAGCGCCAACAGCAGCACTGTTGCTCAAATAAAAGAACAGCTTGTCGGCTGTGTACCTGAAAACTTTATAAATCCTCCGTCAATAATTGAAGGTCTGATAGAATCCGGCCAAACTGCAGTATTAGTTATACCCATAGATAAAGAAGCGCCAAAGGGACGTATAATCCTGCCGCAGGTACAAACATTAAGAGCATTGCTGGATAACGGCAACAAAACACTTGTCGTAAGAGACAGCGAACTTTCTGACGCACTCAATGAATTAAAAGAAACTCCGGCTATTGTTATAACGGACTCACAAGCGTTTAAATCGGTGGCAGAAATTACTGATGTATCAATACCTTTGACTTCATTTTCTATATTATTTGCAAGACTCAAAGGCGATTTGAAAGAATTTTATACAGGTGCAAAAACGATTGACAATCTTCAAAACGGTGACAGGATTCTTATTGCAGAGAGCTGTTCGCACCATCAGATTGAAGATGATATTGCAAGAGTAAAAATTCCCAAATTATTAAAAAATAAAACAGGAAGACATCTTGAATTTTTCTATCATTCTTCACACGATTTTGCGGAAAATCTGCAAGATTATGCTCTGATTATACATTGCGGCGCTTGTATGACGAATCGGCGGGAAATTTTATCAAGAATATTGAAGGCCAAAAATGCGGGTATTCCAATAACAAACTATGGAATAGCAATTGCGCATTGTCTTGGTATTTTAGAAAGAGCCATAGCCCCGTTTAAAATACACACTTAAAATACACCTTTAAAATCAATTAAATAATAAATCAAAACCTGATTATATTTATCTGCACAACTAAAATACAATAAAAAAGGGACTCTCTTTTGAGTCCCTTTATGTATAAGATTAGCCGCCGTATTTGAATCCGCTTTGAATATTCTTGTCTGTATTCTTTTCCCAACCGTCTTGCTGAGTAGAAATTGTTTTTTGTTCTGTTTCCAATTGAGTTTTTCTTAATTCAAGTTTTTGTTCTTTTGTTTGTATTGCTGAAAGTTGAGCTTGATATTTAGAATTGAAAGCTTCACTGTTTACATATTCAATTGCACTGATATCAACCTGACCTTCTTCGTCAACGTGCTGGCTCATATAAATTTGACCTTCACGAGCTTGTTTCTCAACGATGGATTGAGATTGCATTGCCATATAAGAAAGTTCATTTGTGATAAAAGTTAATTCAAGTTCTACATCTGATCTTCTTGATAAAAGGTTTAATTCAGTACATTGTGAAATAGCGAACGGCATCTTTAATTCCTCTTGTTATATATCTCGTATATATATAAACTCGAAAAGTATATAAAAATTGCTTTTTTGTATATACTTTTCTTAACATTTTGTAATATTTAAATTATCAATGCCGACATAATGCAAGAATAACAACGAAAAAACTTATTGTGCTTAACTCAAAAGTTTCTAAAAAGCAGGGAACAAAAATCCCGACACTCCGTCAATAAAAATACAAAAAGTGCCCGGACAAAAGACCGGACACTTCGAAAAAACTTATTTTAAATGCACTACTGAGCAGCTTTGCCTTCCATGAAAGTAGGAATAGCGATGAAAGCCAAGTACATTAATAAGCCAAATGCCACTAAACTCAGAATTTCCATGATGCACCTTCTTCTTTTTTAATATCTACACATGTATATAATGCCCACTTTTTTATTATTTAAACATAAAATAATCAAATATTAAGAAAAGTTAATATAAATGATGTAGATAAAAAGTAATTTAAATTATAATAGTGAGGAACAGATGAAAAAAGAACTTATCAACAAATTATTTTCAAATATGTGTTGTTCTGACTGCAGAAGCGATTTCACGGAAGAAAGCCTGAAAATAATCCGTCAGGAAAATGATTTGTACGTAGTACAAATCACCTGTCAAAAATGCGGTAAATCCTTTGGATTGGCATTATTCGGGCATTGTTCATTAAAAAAGAATTTCTGCACAAAGGACGATGACTTGGTGCTGCAAATACAAGAAGGCCCTGCACCAATCGGAATAGACGATGTTTTAGATGCACATAATTTTATAAAGAATCTGGAAGACGACTGGCAAAAGTACATTCCGGAAAGTTTAAAGAAACAGACAAAAGAGGCGTAGAGCCTCTTTTTCTATGATATTTATCTGATTTAATTAAAATTATCAGGTATAGAATCCAAAAAATTAGTATTATTTTTTAAAACCGGTGTCTCAACATTTCTGACGGGATTTTCCGCAGGCTTGTCAGACTTTATTGAAGAATTAGCCTGCGGCATTTCTTCTTCTTTTGTATCTTTTTTAAGTTTATGAACAGTACCGGGCGGATTAACCCAGGTAAAAGATTTAATAGCCTTAATACTTTGAGGGTCACCTTCTATCAGAACTCTGAAGTTTTTAGACTCACTGTTTGCCACGGAAGAAAGCGGCGGAATCTTTGAAATATCCATTTCCGGAAGTTCAGTATTATATGAGGTAAAGAGTTTTTCAATAGTATCAGCATATTTCGTATGCTCATCCAAAATATTTTTAAGAGTCAAATCACCTAAAGGCCCTATAGAATCCGAGACATCCGGAGAAACTTTTCCAAGAACCTCAAGGTCAACAATATCCGTAAGCATATTTACATTTCCCGAAACATACATACTCATCTGAGGACCGGAGGTAAGCACCGGTGAAATATAAATATACCCGTTATTAAACTTTAATTTGCCCTTCAAATAATTAACATAACCTGTATTTTTGGGCACAATAGCACGTTTAGCGCTATTCAAGCTGGCATAAATAACTCTTTGAGAAAGTAAATTCTGTGCATGCAAAAAGTGTTCAAATTGTCCGAGCGGGCCGAGCAACGCATTAGTAATCAGAACATCCGCATTTCCACGCATAGTTTTCATCTGCTGTGCTTCTGTTGTTCCCGACATTGTAACAGTTGAATCAAAATTCAATTTTCCGGATACTTGTCCGCCAACAGGCAGAAAAGCAGAAGCAGCCATTGATGCATCCAGCTCTCTTGCCTGAATTTTTGCAGATGCAGAAGCATACGGCAAATTATAAGTTATTTTTGCGGCAGTATTACCGCCGTATGCATTGGCAAGAAGGTTATCCAGATATAATATATTATTTTTTATTCTCATATCAGAAGAAACGTTTGATGCAATAATTCTATTTAACTTTATACTTTTAACACTAAGCTTTCCTTTTTCAATATCACACAGAGATTGGATTCCCGGTGCATATTTTGCCTGAGGAAGAAGTGATGAAAAATTAATTAAATCATCTATATCCAAATAATCAGAGGATATAAATATATTGTTTATTAATTTTGTTTTCCCAAAATCGGAATTGGCATCAGCCCTCAAACTCAGCAGAGTACGCCCTAATTTTGCATCTGCCAAGTCTATTTTGAACATTTTTTTATCAAACTTTAAATCCAGATTTTTTATATATACCTTCGGCATATAAATATCAGAAAGCACTAATGCGCCCTGAATTTCAGGTGAAACAATTTTTTTATTCAGATATATATTTCCCCTTACCAATGCACTTTCTAATAAATTATAAGAAACCTTCAATGGCTCGTGGATTATCAATCTTAAACTTGAATTTTCCGATATATAACCCGATATTGACATAATTTTTTTCAAAGAAGACGTATCAAGTTTGTCAGAAAGTTTTATACTTTTGGGCGGAGAGTACAAGCCGGTATCTTCAAACCTTATGATATTATCTGCAATTTTCAAATTAATATGAAATACGGAGTTACCAAGATTTTTAATCATAAACGGGGAAAAGTAAGCAGAATCGGACGCAAGCACATTGCACTGAATAAAAACGACTTTATCCTTAATTGAAATTTGCATACCCAAAGGAAGAATACCTTTATTATATATCTTTATCGAATCAGGAATAAAAGATTTTAAAACCCTTGTATCAAGAGTGCCAAAAAGACGAATTGACGCATCTAAAGATTTTGTATAATTCTTAAGAGTTCCGGTTAAAGTTGCAGAGGCTTTATCATAAACAATCTTTGCCGGTAATATATTGATAGCATTTTGGTTAATTTTTGCTTCAACAATTTCCGCTCTGACAGCCCCCGGAAAAGCTTTATTTTTATAGCAGACGCCCTGAATTTTAATAGTACCGTCAAATTTATCGGGAGATGCATTTTTTATCCAGGACTTAATTTCGTTTACTGAAAATACAGAAGATGTCTTCTCATGTCTTGCACTAAACTGAGATATAGTTACATCAATATCAGGACGAATTCCGTTCGGTTTGCCCTTTAATGAAGCTTTCATTGAAAATATACCCGACAGAATCTTCAAATCCTTTGCAGGACGTAAAAAGTCAAAGGCATTCATTATATTAGCCAGATTTAACCTATCTGCAGTCAAAACCAGGTCACAGAACGCATTATTATCTATTTTACCTTTAACGGATACAGGCTGCGAATTAACAAACATTTTAGAACTATTAATAATAATATTGTTATTATTAAAATCAACATCCGCCTTAATATCAGAAATATTGAACGGCAAACTTTTATGTTTGATTTTTGAATCCGCTATTTTCAGATATCCGGAGGATTTTATCTTTTTTAAATCCGTTTCCAATTCAAAATCAGCAACGGCATAACCGGTAACAGAAAATTCATCGAGTTTATTCGGAATACAAAAAATGTCAGCCATTGCAGTAAAAATAGGTTTTAAATTTGCAATATGAACCATTTTCGTTGTGCATTTCAAATATATTTTGTTTAATGGGTTTATATTGAACCTTGAATTTATAACAGCTTTTTCATTCTTAGCAGCATAAAATTCAGAATCCAAAATTCCTGTATTTTTATTAAGAAAAATATGAAAATAACTGGGCGGAAGCCTTTTTTTATCAACGACAAAAGTAAAATTGTCAATATTTACATGTCCCGAAAGTTCATTATTATTTTTTCCCGATAATCTTACATCGACATCTATTACGCCATGCGGTTTATGAGATTGAAGATTATCAGCTGAAATATGAAAAGGTCTCAGCTTTAGTTTCAAAGTATCATTCAATGCTAATTTTAATTTATAGTCAAAATATTTTTCATCAAAACAATAAAAAGCACCATGCGCAGAAATAATATTATCAGAGTTTATCCTGTTTTTTGAAATTTTAAAATCCTTTTCATAAAGCTTAAACTTCTGTCCCGATGCTTCATCCTTTATTTTTATAAGAACTTCTTTAAACTCGGCAGCAGGAAGTTTTCTTGAGAATTTAAGTTTCATATTTGGATTTTCTTTATAATTTTTTTCAAGATAGTCCTGAATGGAAAATTTTCCATTTTTCAGCAATTTTGTTGAAATTTGGAGTTTTGAACCGCTGATTTTTTGTATTTGAAACTCCTTTTTCATAAGAGCAGCAGTCGAAAAATCTAAATTTGCATCTTTCAAATCCAGTACTTGAACTTTATTAGGATAGAAGAGTTCAACTTTTTTTGCTTTAAAAGTAAGATTCAAAGAAGGAGAAACACAAGCTCTGTAGTCTTTTATATACAAATCAAGACCGGTACTTTTCTTCACCTCATCCGTAATCAGCAATGAATAATCCTTTGAATTAAGAAGAAAAGGCAGGAGCAAATATAAAGAAAGATACAGCAATATTCCAACTGTCAGAACACTTATCCCAATATATTTTAATGGCAATACATACTTTTTCATATTAGTATTATAATTTTTTTTTGAAGGATAAGATACATATTAAAAATTTGTAATGATTTTTATTAAACAGTTGAAATCAAAATATATTTGATAAAATATAATATACGAGGCAATTATGCAGCTAGAATTTTTATACTCAAAAATCCACAGAGCAACCGTTACCGATGCAAACCTTGAATATGTCGGCTCTATAACAATTGACGAAGAACTGATGGATGCGGCAAATCTTCAAGAGGGCCAAAAGGTTGATATACTTGACATAAATAACGGCGAAAGATTTCAAACTTATGTCATTAAAGGAGAACGGGGTAATAAAGACATCTGTCTTAACGGCGCAGCAGCCCGTAAAGTTCAGGTCGGAGATAAAGTGATTATTGTGTCTTATGCACTGATGACCCCGCAGGAAAAATCAGAATTCTCGCCAAGCATTGTTATGGTAGATGACAAGAATAATATTATAAATCGAAACGAATTATTAAAAACAGGAAAATACAGCACTCTTTGTGCGAGCAATATTTAAAAATAAAACCGTCAAAATTCATTTTGTTCGGTTTTTATTTTAAACAATAAATAATGTCCCCCAAAAACAGGAAATGAAAAAGTGCAAATTACAGCTACAAAAACTAACACAGCATCCTCTAAAACAAAAATTCTGACCCCGTATGTTGAAATGAGACTAAATAAACTTTTTTATGATGAATTAAACTCAAAAGATTCTATATTCATAAAATTCGATAAAAAAATAATAAGAAAACTCGCCTGTTTTATTTCCGGCGAGACCCAAAGAGCCTGCGCTGTAGGCATCGCAGGAGAAACAGCCAGCGGAAAATCAACAATCGCCTATGACATCATTGATACAATCAATACATTTTCAAATGAATACTGTATTGAAAACGCAATCACAAGAGTAAATACGGACGATTATTACTATGACAGATCTGAAATGGTAAAAGAAGCGGGAAGTTTTGCAGAATTCGCAAAGCACTATGATCTTGATATCCCGGAAGCACAGGAGCTCGACCTGATGGCATATCACATAAAACAGCTTCTCGCAGGCAGAAAAGTATATCTGCCGAAGTATGACCTGTCAGGCACAGCAAAAAGGACAGACAATTGTACACTTGCGCTGCCTTCTAAAATCATAATTTCAGAAGGACTTTTTACATTAACAGAAAAAATTGCACAAGCCTTTGACATAAAAATATATGTCCATGTATCCGGAGAAGTACAAAAAGCAAGATTCTATAAACGTGCAGCAGAAAGGAACCTGGGAGATTCCGCTGATGAAGTATATAAAAATGCTTCGAACAAAGCAAAAATATACATTCATCCTACTTCTTCAACTGCAGATATTATCTTGAGCGGAGAAGCAGACAGACAGAAATATAAAATTTTTATAAACAGAATTTTATGTCTGATAGAAGAATTGCATCATAAAGATTTGGTACTTTTCTAATGAAATTATGCGTATTTCAGGGAACTTTCAATCCTATCCACAATGCACATTTGAAAGTATGCGAATATATAAAAAAAAATACTGATTGTGAAAAAATTTTATTAATACCGGCAAGAAAACCGCCTCATAAAAATTGTGATGAGAATCTCAGCCTGCACAGACTTAATATGGTAAAACTTGCGACAAGATATTACGATTATCTTGAAGTTAGCGATATTGAATACCAAAGAAACGAAATTTCCTATACATTTTACACGATTCAAGAGCTCTACAAAAAATTTCATATAGATAAAAATACAGACGGAAAAATAAAATTTATAATCGGAACCGATGCATTTAAAAAAATTGAAAGCTGGCACAGAGCGGAAGAATTAAAGGAGCTTGTGGACTTTGTTCTGTTTTTACGCCAGAATGAAAGCACATTTGAGCATAATTTTTTCAAAGAACTAAAAAATAAAGGCTACAACTATACACTAATGAAAATGCCTTTCACAGATATTTCATCAACGGAAATCAGAGAAAAAACAGCCCAAAGTATACCAATAACGGGGATTGTTCCCAAAGCAGTGGAGGAATATATAAATAAATATGGTTTATACAAATTACACTAAAATAGAAAAAACGGAAGATATCACATTATGGCTCAAGGAAAATCTATGTGAAGAAAGATATATTCATTCTCTCGGAACAATGGAGGCAGCAGTTGAGCTTGCAAAAATATTTAATTTAAATACTGAAAAAGCACGAACCGCAGGTCTGCTTCATGACTGCGCAAAATGTTTTCCAAATGAAAAGCTTTTAAATATAATCCATAACCACATTCCCGGGATAAAAGAATGTGAACTTCTGAATTATAAAACACTACATGCCCCGGTGAGTGCTTATCTTGCTAAGAATCAGTTTGGTGTTGAAGATACAGAAATTCTTGACGCAATCAGGTGGCATACTCTCGGAAGATGTGAAATGAGCAATTTTGAAAAAATTATATTTCTTGCAGATAAAATCGAAAAAAACACAAGAAATCTTGATTTCAGAAATGAATGCTTAAAGCTGCTGCAAGAGGCTAATGGCCTGGATAAAGCATTGTTTAAATGTTTTGAATCAACAATAAAAAGTCTTGTGGACAGAAAATTAGCCATTTGTCATATAACCATTGATGTTTATAACAATCTTTTGGAATCGTTGGGCAGACAAAATTAAAAATGCTAATTATTTAATATATATATTCAAAATATATTAAGTTTTGTAAAACTAGCTATACAGAATGCGGTTAAGCTATATAAAAAAAATATACTAGATGTTAATATTAATTCATTAGAGTTAGTCAAAAAGGGGTGAATATATGTTTTGTTGTGAGCAATCAAAAGAAGAAAAATCTTTGAAAAGAATAAAAAAACTTACAAAAAAAGCATTGAAAGTACTTGGAAAAAAGAATTTTGCACTTATTGTTCATGGAGGAAGCTTCCCTGCTGAAACAGGAAAAAATACAGGGTTTGGAACCCCTAACTC
>CASDVD010000120.1 GCA_949284155.1 uncultured bacterium
AGAAACGGTTTTTCATCCATGCCCCACCCGCAAAAGACAACTATTAATGATTTTGAATTATTCTTTAACAGATAACTATTCATAGAAAGATTATTTAACAGCTTATTTAACGGCGTTTTTTATTCTGAGAGCTGTACGTTCTTTACCGAGGATTTGCAATACTGCTACCATGTCTGCGCCATGTGTTCTTCCGGTGACAGCTGCACGTATTGCCCACATTGTTTCCTTAGGTTTTATTCCATGTTCTTTAAAGTATGCTCTGAGTTCGCCCAGCTGTTCATGGAGTTTTTCTTCATCATCAAAATCCCATTTTGAAAGTTCATTTTCATAAACATATTTTAAAACTGTTTGAGATTTTTCAGTATCAAGAACCGTTTTTTGGACTTCCGGTTCCACTTCAACATTTTGTCCGAAGAAATATTTCACATCATTTGTCAAATCCGAAAGAATTGTAATAGGTTCTCTTGTTACTTCAATCATTTTTTCCAGCTGGGCCTGTGTAAGTTCTGACAAGTCATAATCTTTCAAAAACGGTTTCGCAAGTTCAGTCAGTTTCTTGATATCCATTTTTTTGATATATTGTCCGTTCATCCAGTTGAGCTTGTCATATTCAAAGATAGAATTTGAAGAGGACACTTCATGTATACGGAAATCCTTAACAATTTCATCAAGAGATTTAATTTCCTGACCGTCAGAAGGCGACCAGCCGAGAAGGGCCACGAAGTTTATTAAAGCGTCAGTAAGATATCCTTTTTCAACGAACTCAGAAACTGCAGTAGCACCGTGGCGTTTTGAAAGTTTGCTTCTATCAGGTGCAAGAATCATTCCGAGATGTCCGAATTCCGGCACTTTAGCGCCGAGAGCTTCATAAATAAGAATTTGTTTTGCAGTATTTGAGATATGGTCTTCACCTCTTATTATATGAGAAATTTTCATTTCCATGTCATCAATAACAACTGCAAAATTGTATGTCGGAGTTCCGTTAGATTTCATAATAACAAAGTCTCCGATAAGGCTGTTTTCAAATTTTAAATCACCTTTGACCATATCGGTGAATTTTGTTTCTCCGGTTTGAGGAACGTGAAATCTGATAGACGGTTTTCTGCCTTCTTTTTTGTATTGTTCTTTTTGTTCTTCGGTTAAATGGCGGCATTTACCGGAGTAGACATGAGGTTTTTTATTTTTAATTGATTCTTCTTTTTCCGCTTCAAGTTCTTCCTGAGTGCAGTAGCATTCATAAGCATAACCGGCATCAATTAATTTTTGTGCATATTTAGGATAAATATCAAATCTGTCGGATTGCTGATAAGGGCCGTAAGGGCCTCCGACATCCGGGCCTTCATCCCAGTTTAGGCCCAGTGCTTTTAAGCTGTCGTAAATATTTTGAATATATGCCTGACTTGAACGGTCGAGGTCAGTATCTTCTATTCTTAAAACGAATTTGCCGTTATTTTTTTTTGCAAAAAGATAATTGAATAACGCTGTTCTTGCTGTTCCGACATGTAAATTTCCACTCGGTGAAGGTGCTATTCTGACTCTTATTTCTGAATCCATTTTTATACTCCTGATTAAAATTTTTTCCGTAATTAAATTTTACATCAAACAAAAAAATAATTTTGTACGCAACTTGGATTCCCTTTAAGCAATGCAAATATAAAAAGTTTACAAAAATTGATATGTTTAGTTTTCTTTTAGACTATAATAGAAGTATGAAAGAGAAGAAGAAAATAAAAGTTGCATTTCCGCATATGGGCACCATCTATGTTGTGTGGGCCAGTGCATTGAGAAGATTGGGTGTGGAACCTTTTGTTCCGCCTTATACTAATAAAAAGACTTTGTCGCTGGGTACAAAACACAGTCCTGAATCAATTTGTCTGCCTTATAAATTGATTTTGGGAAATTTTATTGAGGCAATTGAAGGCGGTGCTGATTATGTTGCGATGATTTCTTCGCCCGGTATTTGCAGACTCGGTGAATATGGCGAGAGCATACAAAATGTTCTGAAGGACATGGGGTATGATGCAAAATATGTTGAACTTCAGTTATATGACGGATTCAAGGGTATGTACCGTTTTATGTCTGAAATCAGCGGCTGTCATAATCCTGTTATGGTAATGAAATCTATTTATACTGCTGTTACCAAAGTTTTTGCCATTGACAGGCTGGAAAATCAGTTGTCATATTATCGTGCAAGAGAAATTAAACCGGGATCTGCAGAAAGAGCTTTTAATAAAGGCTTAAAATTAATTTATGATGCTAATAACAGCAAAGAACTAAAAAAAGCTGAAAAAGCAGCTATGCTCGAAATGAAAAAAATTGAAACAGACCCGAATCGTGATGTCGTTTATGTTGATATGACAGGCGAAATTTTTCTTGTCCAAGATACTTTTGCAAACCAGAATATAGAGCGTGAACTTGGCAAGATGGGCGTGCAAATCAGAAGAACTCTTACTGTTTCCAGCTTTTTAAAAGATGCGATTATTCCTAAAATTTTTAAAAAAGGGGAGACGCATCTTGAACGTGCGTTTAGACTGGCAAAACCATATCTTTCAAGAGATATTGGCGGAGATGCTCTTGAATGTATTTCTGATGTTGCATATGCTAATGAACGTGGCATTGACGGTATTATTCATATAAGCCCGTTTACTTGTATGCCGGAAATTATGTCTCAAAATATTTTTCCTGCAATGAGAGAGAATTGTGAAATTCCTATTCTTCCTTTGATTATGGATGAGCAGACAGGACGTGCAGGGTATATAACACGGCTTGAGGCGTTTGTTGATTTGATGAGAAGAAGAAAACGTAAAAAAGCTGCTGAACAAAAACAAACGGAATCTGTTAAAGCATAAATTTATAATTCAACACAGATTGCTTTGTTGAGCATTCTGTCCCATCGGTAGTAGCTGTAATATACTGTTGCGTTTTTTAATACTTCAATCCAAATTTTTTTTCGGTAGGGGAATCTTTTTAAATCTCTGTTTATGTATTGAATTGCAATCATTGTTTCGATGCCTTTTGTGACTCTCAGAATTTCGCATTGTGCAGGATTGGAGTTTGAGCCTTTTTCAGAACACCAGCTTAGTAAAGCATCTTCTTTTTCGCTTTTGATTGGTTCAAGCTTTATATTATTTCCAAATTTTTCATAATTCGGCCCCATAACGGTTTCAACAAAAGTATCAGCATCTTCGTTGTTTCCGTTTGCTTTGTATGAGTGAAAAACCAGCATTTCTACCCAATTAGATTTGCTGTCATAAACAGGTATAAATTTTGCAATGACTTCCTGATTTTCAGTGTCCCTTACATAAGAAATTAGGCGCCAATCCCTGTCAGGGTAGTGCAAAATTGCGGTTTCATATGAAAATACGCAGGCAGGTGTTATGCTGAATATAATTGCAGCAAGAATTTTAAATAATTGTCCATGCAGGTTTTTCATTTGCTACCGTAATTTCTATTCCTTCTTTTGCAAAAATTTCTTTGATTCTTTCAGAAAAGAATTTTTCCGATTCAAAATGTCCGATATCAAACAGAAGCATATTTTTGACATCAAGAGCGCTGTGGTATTTTATATCAGAAGTGATATATGCATCGCAGCCGTTTGTATCCGGTATAAATTCAGCTCCGGCACCTGCACAAACAGCGATTTTTTTTATTTCCGGTTTTTGGTATTTATTTATGAGTTTTATATTATCAAGCTCCAGTGCGGCTTTGATTGCTTGAACAAATTTGTCTGTCTGCATGGGGAACGGAAGATATCCGCATTTTACGTAGTCGTTGATTGCTTCTATATTTTGCAGATTCAATTTTTCCGTAAGTATATCTGTGGTTCCTCCTTTTGCTTTATCAAAGTTTGTATGTGCGCTGTATATTTGTATATTATTTTTTATTGCTTTTATATAAATGGGATTTTCGAGTTTTTTAATTGCATTAAAAATCAATGGATGATGGGCAATGATGAAATCACATCCGAGGTTAACCGCAAGTTCCAATACATCCTCCGTGACTGTCAGGCAGGACAAAATTTTTTCTGCGGAATTATTGTGCAGGTTAATCTGCCAGCCTGAATTGTCCCACTCTTCAGCAGTATTGAGCGGTGCAAATTTTTCAATAATTTCTATAACTTTTGATGTCGCTGTCATTGTTTTTTTCCTGTTTAAATATTGTTTTATATATTTCCTGCGCAATATTTTCTTTTGTATTTTTTTCAATTTTTACTTCGTTAAGTTCTCTGTCTATTATAACTACTTCGTTTAAATCAGAGCCGAATCCTATATCATTTCTGGAAATATCGTTGGCAATAATGTAATCGCAATTTTTTCTTTTTATTTTCGATTTCGCATTTAATATTAAATCATTGCTTTCTGCGCAAAACCCTATAATTTTTTGTTCCGGTTTTTTTATTTTGCCTAACTCGGCAAGTATATCAGGATTTTTGACAAGTCGTATTACAAGTTCATCATTAGATTCTTTTTTAATTTTTTTGTCCGAAACTTCTATAGGTCTGTAGTCAGCGACTGCTGCTGCCATAATTATCACATCGGCAGTTTTTGCACATTCCGTTACCGCTGTTTTCATTTCTTCTGCCGATGTTGCTGTTATTACATTATAGTTTCTTTTTACATTGACGGAAGATATTAATGTCACATCCGCTCCGAATTTATAAGCGGCATCGGCAAGCGCAATCCCCATTTTTCCGGAACTGTAGTTGCCGATATATCTGACAGGGTCAATATTTTCTTTTGTTCCGCCTGCGGTGATAATGATTTTTTTATCTTTTAAAAATTCGTGTTCAGATACCAAGTTTTTAGCTTCATCAAAAATTTTTTCTAAAGAAGCCAGCCTTCCTTTGCCGTTTGTTCCGCAAGCAAGATAGCCGCTGTCAGGTTCAATTATTTTGTAATTTGCCGATTTTAGTTTTTGAATATTTTCCATGACAAATTTATTTTCCCACATTCCTGTATTCATTGCGGGAGCGATAAGGATTGTCTTTTGATACGCACATGCAAGTGAAGTCAAAAGATTGTCGCAAATACCGTTTGCAATTTTAGAAATAGTATTTGCGCTTGCAGGTGCAATAATAAACAGGTCAGCCCAATCGCACAATGAAATGTGTTCCGGCTTCCTGTCAAGTGTATTAAACTGGTCAACAAAAACTCTGTCTTGCGAAAGCGTGTCGAGCGTCAGTTCACTGACAAACTCCAGAGCATGCGGTGTCGCTGCGACTTTTACATTTGCTCCGTTTTTTTTGAACATTCTGATAAGTTCGCAAATTTTATATGCAGCTATTCCGCCTGTTATTCCGATGAGTATATTTTTATTTTCGAACATAGGCTCATTATATATGAAAGTTTTCTGAATTGAAAATATAAAATATATTTCAACAAATAAAAAAGCAGCCCTAAAAGACTGCTTTTTATTATTTAAATTAAAAATAAAATATAATTAAATTAGCCTTTCATTTGGCTTGCAACTTCTTCTGCAAAGTTGTCTTTTCTTTTTTCGAGTCCTTCGCCGAGAGTATAACGAATGAAAGATTCAACCTCTAATTTTCCTTCAATGAGTTTTTCAACCGTTTCATCGGGATTTTTAACGAAAGGCTGTTCAAGAAGGCATCTTGAAGCCATTAATTTGTTGATTCTTCCTTCAACAATTTTAGCTCTGATGTTTTCAGGTTTTTTTGCCAAATCTTCTTTGCCCATTTCGATTCTTGTTTCTTCATCAATAACAGATTGAGGAATTTCTTTTCTTGAAACGAAATCGGGAGCTGAAGAAGCTATATGAAGACAGATATCTTTTGAGAGTTCTTCATTTGCTGCGCTTGTTTTTAAAAGTACGGCAATTTTGTTGTTGTGAACATATTTAGCGAGATTGCCTTCAAGAATTTCGAATCTTCTGATTGTAATTTTTTCTCCGATAGTTGCGATTTTTTCCTTAACAATTTCTTCAATAGTTTTGCCGCAAACAGGACAAACTGAAGAATTCAATTCTTCAACGGTTGCAGGTTTTTTAGCAACAATTTGTTTGGCTATATTGTTAACGAGTTCTTGAAAATCTGCGTTTTTAGCAACAAAGTCAGTTTCGCAGTTGACTTCCAGAACTGCGCCGACTCCATTTTCAATATATGAAGTAACAATACCTTCTGCAGCAATTCTGCCCATTTTTTTGTCAGCGGAAGCCATACCCTTTTGTCTCAAAAATTCGATAGCTTTTTCCATATCGCCGTTATTTTCAACCAGCGCTTTTTTTGCATCTAAAATTCCGGCACCGGTTTTTTCTCTCAATTCTTTTACCATAGAAGCGGTTACGTCCATCGGTTAATCCTTTCTAATTGTTTATCTCTAAACATTATAAATCATCTTTTTAATTTTTAAAAAAGGCGGACAGTGTGCCCGCCTGTAAAATAACTAATTCTATTACGCTTCAGTGTTTGCTTCTTCTGCCTTAACTTCTTCAGTTACGCCGGCATCTTCAGCTTTAATACTTTCAGCTTTAGCTCCTGCTGCTTTATTTTCTCTGAGCTGTTTGCCTTCCAAAACAGCATCTGCAAGTTTTGAAGCAACAAGTCTGATTGCTCTGATTGCGTCATCATTGCCCGGTATGATGTAGTCGATTCCTTCGGGATCTGCATTTGTATCAGCAAGGCAGATGACAGGGATATGAAGCTTGTTAGCTTCTGCAATTGCGATATCTTCTTTTTTCTGGTCGACTACGAAAATTAAATCGGGCATGCCGCGCATTTCTTTGATGCCGCCTAATGTTTTGCTCAATTTTTCGAGTTTTCTTGTCATTTGAGCAATTTCTTTTTTAGGAAGCTGGTTTATAGTGCCTGAATTTACAAATTCTTCAATTTCTCTTAATTTGTTAACTCTGCCTCTGATTGTTTCAAAGTTAGTGAGCATACCGCCTAACCAGCGTCTGTTGATATAGTACATACCGCATCTTTCTGCTTCTTGAGCAACTACTTCCGATGCTTGTTTTTTAGTACCGACGAAAACGATATTTTTACCACGTGCCGCAAATTCTTTTACAATATTGTATGCTTCATCAAGTTTATCAGAAGTTTTTCTGAGGTCTAAAACATAAATACCGTTTCTTGCACCGTAAATATACGGTTTCATTTTGGGGTTCCATCTTTGTGTTTGGTGTCCGAAGTGTACTCCGGCTTCAAGTAATTCAATCATTGATGCTACCGGCATCTTTTTCTCCTTTTCTCGGTTTTAATTGCTAAAACCGTCTTGTTGTAACCGAGGTTTTTACTTTCCCATCTTAAAAGATTTATTACTTCCATTCCCTTAAGACTAAGGTCTGACCTTTATTTTAAAGGCGTGCCCTATCGTACTTGTGCAAACCTTATTTAATCATATAACAAACATGTCCTGTTGCAACATGAGTCTTAAACAGAGGTTTATACAGGAGCAGTATTATCTTTTTTGGGGGCTTATAAATAATTTTAGTACTTTCGGACAGGATTTTTTTTGCCTTTATAGAAGAGTCTCAGGCTTTTATTGCCCGTTAATATAATTTTTTTGTTCTTATATTTTTTCTTTTGATTCAAATTTGGCGGAATTGAGAGAAGTATAAAGACGGTTTAACTTTATAAGAGAAATCGGACGGAGCAGCTATGAAAAGACAAATACTTCTTCTTGTTTTTTTATTTTTGTTTGGTGCTTGCAGTTTTGCTGCAGGTGCATTAACTGAACAAATTTCACAGATTGAAAAAAGTTATTTTGGTTATAATTTTCCTTCAGATAGTGACGCAAGGCGCATAGAACGTCTTGAAAGAGCAGTTTACGGTGTGACTTATCAGGGGTCTGAGGTCAAAAGAACACAGAAATTGTTCAATGATTTGCAGGCAAATCTTTCTGTTGAAGATGCGCAGGAGGCCTCCTCATATCAGGAGGAAGAATTGCCGGAAGCGGAAAAAGACGTAAGATATCCGGTCGTGGATAAAATTGAACAAAAAGTTTTTAAAAAAACATATCACAATGAAGATATATATTTGAGGCTTTCAAGGCTTGAAAAACAGGTCTTTAAAAAAGAAAGTGATAGTTCTTTGAACGAAAGAGTAGACAATTTGAGAAATACAATACTTGGCGCCGTTGCTCTCAATGATGATGCAATAACACTGGAGGGTTATGATCCTTTGGGTGCGGCTGCCGATATCGGTGCGGATGAGTCTCGGTACAATTATTATACGCCGCAAAATACAAAGAACAGGATTTCAGAACCCGATTATGAAACATATAACACTGCCCGGAACTATGATTTGGACATGCTTGAAAATACGGTTTTTAACAGAAAGTTTTCAGGCGAACCTGCATCACAGCGGCTCGCCCGCCTGGAAAACTCAGTTTTCAGGAAAACTTTCTCTGACGCCGATGACTCAAGAATCCAAAGGCTTCTTGCCGCAACTACTGCACAAAAAACTTCCAAACACTATGATAATAATACTCTAATGCAGCATTTGAATACCGGCATACAGATAGGAGGGATTATTTTGATGGTTTTAGCAATGATTTTATAAATTCAATAACTCCGGGTTTTTTTGAGTTGATTTTTATAGAGTCGTAATCATTATTTCTTGTTTGCGGCAGCGGTCTTTTATCTGTTTCAATTTTGCTTATTTTGCTAAGGTCATTTAGCCTGCACACGCCCTGAACTTTATCGCAGGCTGCATATGCGCAGGAAGCGGAAATTAAGGCAAATGTCAGTATGGCTATAAAATTTGTTTTCATATATTTTTTGCTCCGTAAAAACTATTCTCAAAATATTCCTATATATATTGTTAACTTTTTCAGAAGTTTTACATTGCCCGAAAGTGCTAAATAAATTTATTGTAAATATTTGTTACGACATGCATAGTAAACTATAAAGTTTCAGAAAAAAATGCCGATAAAAAACATGTAGATATGCATATTCTGTCGTTAAACCAAAGGAATAGGTTTCTTCAGTAAATGTAAATTTATCCCGGGCAAAGAGTATCACCTGCCAAAAAATTCAATAGCAATTAATTAGGAATAGTTAATAGCTTAATAGAAAGTTAGATATGATTCTTGAGTACAAAGTAAATGAAATTCACGTTCAGCCGGCATGGCTTCAAACACTCTATGAACTGATAGATGAGTTAAATTGCAAATGCCAGACTTATATTGATGAGTCTTATAACAGGACGTACAAGCATTTTTCAAGAACGAGAATTATCCAGATTTATGGTTCCGATACAATGCTTTCCTGGCTGAAGCTGAGAATGGAAAGGTATCTTCATTTTATTGATGCTTTTAATGAGCGGCCGGAAATTCAGGCCTCGTTAAAAGATGAAACAGAATAAAATACAGTTAATTCATCGATATGCTGAACTGCAAATATTTGCAGTTCAGATTTTCTTTTGTTTTTGACAATCCGGGCGGCTGTATGTGAGCAGATTCAGCATAATTCCCTGCCAAAGCCGTAAGCTTTGTTCTGATGAAAAAAGGTGTACTTTACACTAAAAAAATATTATACTATAATGGTAGAGCTCTAAATTTTTTGAGTGAAGAGAGGATGCTGAAACCGTAATCAGTAATTGTTGTAAAATTGGTAAAACGGGAAAGGCTGGTCTGATTTTCAAAGGTAAACATTGGTAATTTGGTTTTTCGATGTTGGCCGAAAGTGATAAAATAAAGACAGGAATGGATTTTGGCTTTAACTTTTCAGGAATTAATATTAAATTTATCTAAATTTTGGTCGGATTATGGTTGTATAATTCAGCAGCCTTATGATATTGAAAAAGGTGCCAGTACCATGAATCCTGCAACATTTTTGCGTTCATTGGGCCCTGAACCGTGGAATACAGCAATGGTAGAACCTTGCAGACGTCCGACTGATGCAAGATACGGTGAAAATCCTAACAGGCTGGGACATTATTTTCAATATCAGGTTATTTTGAAACCCTCTCCGGATAATGCACAGGAATTGTATTTGCAAAGTCTTGAGGCTATGGGTATTAATCTTTCGCAGCATGACGTCAGATTCGTAGAAGATAACTGGGAATCTCCGACTTTAGGTGCGGCAGGTGTCGGCTGGGAAGTGTGGCTTGACGGAATGGAAATTACCCAGTTTACATATTTTCAACAGGTCGGCGGACTTGAGATAAAGCCAGTAGCTCTTGAGTTGACATACGGGCTTGAGAGAATTGCTATGTATTTGCAGAATGTAAATTCTGTTTTTGATGTTATGTGGAACAAGAATTTGAAATACGGCGAAATTTATCTTCAAAATGAAATTGAACAGTCAAAATATAATTTTGAAGTTTCCGATGCTCAAAGACTTTTCAAATTGTTCGATATTTATCAGGAAGAAGTGGAAAATTGTGTAAAAAATGAACTTGTTCTTCCTGCATATGACTATGTATTAAAATGTTCACATGATTTTAATTTGCTGGATGCCAGAGGTGTCATCAGTAAAGACGAAAGAATAAATTATATTAATCGTGTCAGAAGAATGGCAGCAATGGTTGCTAAATTGTATGTTGAACAACGAGAAAAGCTTGGATTCCCTCTGTTAAAATCAACTGAAAAATAAATCCGGCTAATCTTTAAAAAAGTTAAATTATCAAATTTAAATATATTAAATAATTAAATAAGGAAATTTTACATGCCCCATAATAAAGCTAAGCAAAACGAAGTAACAGAAGCCGGACTGGTAGAACATTTTGTTTCTAAATTATTAAAAACAAAAAATCCGGATGATATGATTGCCGAAACTGCGGCAACCGGCTTAAATAAAACATTAAACTGGATGGATTTAATTATTTTAGGTATCGGAGCTGTTATAGGTGCAGGTATATTTTCAATGGTAGGTTCCGCTGTAGTCGGAACTAACGGCCATCCGGGAGCGGGGCCTGCGCTGGTTATTTCAATGATAGTTGCCGCAATAGCGTGTATATTTTCCGCTTTATGTTATGCGGAATTTGCGTCAATGATACCTGTTTCCGGCGGTGTTTATACTTATACATTTGCTACAATGGGCGAGCTGGCCGCATGGATGGTAGGATGGGTTCTGATGCTGCAGTATACTATCGGTAATATTGCGGTGGCTTGCAGCTGGACTGGTTATTTGCTGCAGTTTTTAAGAGGATTTGAACCGTATACAGCACATCTGCCGGCAGCATTGCAGGGGATATGTCATCATATTATGTATCCTCCGCTGTGGTTAGTTAATGATTACGGAACAGCCAAGGCTCTTTATATAAAAATGGGTATGGACCCTGTACAGCACATACCTCATATATTCGGCATTATACCAATTTCGATTAATGTTCCTGCAATTTTAATGATATTGCTGGTTACTTATATTTTGATTAAAGGTATTTCCGAATCAAAGAATATGGCCGGTGTGATGGTTGTTATTAAATTGCTGGTTATTGCATTATTCATCGGAGTCGGTGCATTTTATGTAAAACCGGGTAACTGGACACCGTTTATGCCGAACGGAATAGGCAGTGTTTTAGTCAGTGCGTTTACAATATTCTTTGCTTATACCGGATTTGATGCGATATCTACTGCTGCAGAGGAGACGAAGAACCCGCAGCGTGATGTTCCGATTGGTATTATCGGTACACTGGTTGTTTGTACTTTAATTTATATAATGGTTGCACTTGTATTGACAGGTGTTGTGCCATGGCAGTCAATAAATATTCATGCACCTATTGCGCATGCAATGCAATTGACGGGTCAAAACTGGGTTGCGGGATTTATCTCTATTGGTGCATTAACCGGATTGACGTCTGTTCTTCTGGTTATGCAGCTTGCTGCTACGAGAATCCTGTTTTCTATGGCACGTGATAATTTCTTTCCTAATATTTTAAAGAAGGTGCATCCTGTGTATAAAACCCCGCATGTTATTACCTGGGTTGTTGGTATAGCAATGGTAATAGGATGTGTCTTTTTGGATTTGAATCTTGCTGCGCAGTTGTGCATATTTAGCGTATTCACATCATTTATACTTGTATGTGTAGGTGTTTTAATATTGAGAAAAACTGATCCTGAGCGTCACAGACCGTTTAGAGTTCCGTTTTCTCCGTTTTTCCCTTCTATGGGTATAATTTTGTGCGCCGGTTTGATGATAGTAGCTGTAATGAGTATGGGAAAAACAGCATTGCTGTTTCCGCTCTGGCTTTTAATCGGTATCGCTATATATGCCGGATACGGGTATAAACGCAATCGCCGCATTGAAGAAATAGAAGAGAAAAGAAAAGCTAATAAAGAAGCTCGTAAAAAGGCTGCAAAAATATAATTTTGCTGAGAAAGAAGCTGTTGACATGGTTATACTCTGTCAGGGTTGAAATGAATTTTATTTCTTAACATATTTTAATTATATTTTGTATAATAACTATATTTTGTATATAATTTTATAAAGAAATTTGAAAACTAGGATAAAAGGTTAGAAAGATGGCAGAAAATAAACTTCCAAGCGGTGTAGGTAAAAAAATTGTTCAGGCATTAAAAAAACAGGCTGAAATTGAAATCAAGGCAGTTCCGGAAGAACCATCAATTGCACTGGAAGAACCGGCAGAGCAGGTGTCTGAAGAAATTAGCGAACCTGCTGTTACAGACGCAGTTTCTTTAGAAGAAGGATTTTCTGATTTTTCAAACCAGAACGGTTTCTTTTCGGAGCCGGAACCTCTTAACATAAGTTCTTTTGAACAAACTGTTCAAGACACAGCGGAGACATTCGGAAATATGGACGATTTTAATTTTGATATTAATGACACATTTGAAGAAGAGATTCCAAAACCTTCTATTCCGGAATCTCATCCGGTACCGCAGCCTAAAAATCATGCAGTACCTTCTAATGTAGCTGTATTGAAAAGACTGATTGCACAGCTGCCGGGCGGTGTAACAAAGCAGACCGGTGCGCAGATTATCAGACAAACAATGGAGGCTTTGGGTATTTCTATGAACAGTGTACTCAAAGATGCTCAGCAGGTGCAAGACAGCCTCAATGAATCGGCAAGAACCTGTATGGCTTCTATTCAGGAATATAAAAATAATATCAGAAGTCTTGAAAAACAGGTTCAGGATTATAAAAAGCAGGCTGTTGCATTGAATGATTTAATCAGCCTTTTTGTTCTTACCGATAAAAGATAATAAAGTTTCTAATATGATAGTAGGGGCGGAACCGAAGGTTCCGCTTTTTTTATTAAATTATCTAAATCTGCTGATTGGGGCAGGTTTTTTTGTTTTCTGGTCGATAAAATCCTGAACACCTTTTGTGATAATCAAATCTGGTTCCAGAAAACAGAACTCTTGCAGATTTGAAAGGCCTTCTTCTGTTTTTCCTTGTTGCAGCTTGATTAAGCCTACCATAATTGTTGAAAGCGGATTTTTTGTATCTTTGGCGTATTGTTTAAGTTTAAGAGGTAGAATTTTTTGTTTTGCATAAACGACAGCTAAATCCTGATAGTAAGAAAAGTTTTGGGGATTCAATTTTATTGCTCTTTCCAGAACGTCCTGCGCCAGTGCGGGATAACCTATTTTCATATAGACTGTACCGAGATTTGCATAATAAGTTGCTGTTGCCTGGGTATCAGGATTGATTAAAACAGCCATTTGAAATTCTTTGATTGCGGCGGCATAGTATCTGTCTTGCATGTAGATTACACCGAGATTATTATGATTGTTGGCATTTCTCTCAGCATCTATAACGAATTCATTCCATCTTGCCGCATTAGCAGCCGGTGGCAATTGTAAAATACAAATTAGTATAAATATTATTTTCAAGAATATATTCATAAAAGGACTATTTCCTGACCTTCTTTTGCAATGAAAGAGCTGCTGCATATATTATTATAATGATTTTCAATTTCAAGCAACATTTCATCGTTATAATTCGGGTCGAGGTGGAAAAATGCAAGTGCTTTAGCGTGAGATTGAGAAAATGCTTCAAGCGCCATATCAAAAGTAGAGTGTCCGTAGCCCTGTTTGGATATGCAGGAGTTTATGTATTCATCGGTGGTATACTGTGCATCATGGATTAGCAAGTCGGTATTTCTTGCAAACATTGCAAGTCTCTTATCTCCGCCGACAAAGCTTTCTTTATCAGTGGCATAGACAATAGATTTATCTTTGTAAGCAACCTTGTATATCATAACGCCGTTTTTAGGGTGGGATTGTGATTTTAGGCAGCTGACGACCACTTCGTCATCGACAGGTATTGCGTCTTCATCTGTTTCAATTTTTTGCAGCTGAGGCACATAAGAATCAGGGCTGAATATTAATGCGTAGCTGTCGTTTATGTCTCCAAAATTAAGATTGGCAGCTACATCGGCTAAATCGAGCGGGAAGGATTTTTCAAAAATGAGTTGTGAGAGTATTTCATCAATCCCTGTGTTATAATCCGAGCTACCGATTATATTTATATTTGAAGATTTTAAATGCAGCGGCTGGAAAAACGGCAGCCCCTGTATATGGTCAAGGTGTGTGTGTGTTAAAAGTATCGTAGCGTTTATGTCCCTGTGTAAAGAGTCAGAGATATAATTTTTAATGAGATTTTGTCCTAATTTTATTATTCCTGTACCTGCATCAAGAATAATGAGGTGATTATTTACGTTAATCTCTATGCAGGCTGTATTTCCGCCGTATTTCAAAAAATTATAGTCTGGTGTGGGGTAACTTCCTCTTACACCGTGAAATTTTATGCTAAATTTGCCTTCAGAATTATTCATATTGTGACCCTATCCATCTGTGATTTTATAATACGTTATTTGCTGTTATTTGTCCATTACCACGGTAGTATTACGATCAGACTCTTCTCCGTAATAATTTTTTGATGAGAAGGTCAGCAATTTTGCTTTTTTCTGCAGTTCTTTCAGGTTAGTTTCTTTAAATTCAAAGTTAAAAATAACTTTATTTTTTAGATTCGTAACCGTAACTATCCTAAATGCATTCGGATATGATACTAAAGAAGGCGTGCTGACAAAAAGCAGGTTGCCTTTTTTTATGATTTTTGTCACGTGATAGTGACCGCTGAAAACAGCGATTGGCATTTTGTATTTATTTAGGATTTTCAGTACGTCATCGGAGTTTAAAATTTTATGGTGAAAACTCGGGAAAGGCTCTTCAATTGGAAAATGAAGGAATATCAAGGGCAGCTCGTCTTTTTTTTGTGCTTTTGAAAGTTCATTATCGAGCCATTTTAGCTGTTCAGGTGAAATTTTTCCGTTAGCGGTTATTCTGTTATCTATTACTCCATCGAGTGATATAATCTTGAAACCTTTTTTGGGAGAGAAGGAGTAGTATGGTTTGTCAAATTTAAAGTTTTTGTTATTTTTTTTCAATATTTCAATATATTTTTCTTTTGATACAGGGCCTCCGATTGAGATGTCGTGATTTCCAAAAGATGAATACCATGGGGTTTTTAGCGTATTCATTTTAGTTTCAAATTCTTCAATCAGTTTGAATTTTGGTTTGTCAGTCATATCACCTGTAACAAAAACGAAATCAAGACCTTTGGCTTTTTTGATTTGTTTTAATTCGTCATCAAATAAATCTTTGGAATTTGCGAGGAGTTTGTAGCTTGTATTGATGGTTTTATCGGAAAGATGCACATCTGAAATATGTGCAAATTTCAGAGTATTGCAAAATGAAAAAGCACTTACACCTGCAAAAACGCAGATAGTAAACAATGACCAGTATAAAAATTTTGAGAATAAGCTTTTTTTCTTCATAATTTAATTTTATACCAAGCATTTGAAATTCGCCAATTTGGGTTATACGTATTATTGCTAATATTTTTGTATTTTGATATATTTTTTTTATGAAGAAGTTGCTTGTAAATATTCTGACAATGACTTTTGGAGCATTTATAGCGGCGTTTGCAATTGAATGCTTTCTTGTTCCGAATAAGATAATTGACGGAGGTATAATTGGTATTTCAATTATGGCCCATTATAAGACGCTGCTGCCTTTGGGTATGTTTACTTTTGTTCTTAATCTTCCGTTTATTTTTCTGGCGTGGAAAAAGATGGGCAAACTTTTTGTTTTTTCTACGTTTTATGCTGTTTCGATGCTTTCAGTTGCGATTCAGATGATACCGGTATGGACTCAGGGAAAGCATGTTTCAGAACCGTTTTTAGCCTGTATATTTGGCGGTGTTATTCTCGGGGTCGGCGTCGGATTGATTTTAAGAAGTAATGCTTCTACTGACGGAACGGAAATTATTGCTATTACGTTAGCCAGAAAAGTTGCATTTTCCGTTGGTGAAGTGATAATGTTTTTTAACCTCTTTATTTTTATGGCTGCCGGAATAGTTTTTGACAGCTGGCAGAGTGCTATGTATTCCATACTTACTTATTTTATTGCATATCGTGTAATTGATATTGTAATAGAGGGATTGAATGAATCTAAATCCATATTTATCATTTCTGACCTGTCAAAGGAAATCGGACAGGCTATTATGGAACAGTTCGATACAAGTATTACATATATAGCCGGCAGAGGCGGTTATTCCAAGCAGGAAAAAAAGATAATTTATTGTGTAATTAACAGGCTTGAGGTTGCAAAATTAAAGCAGACAGTTAAATCTATAGATGAAAAATCTTTTATAGCTATTGAAAATGTACATGAAGTTGACGGTGTGAGAATCAAAAGCCACAAAGGTCTTTAAATTTTTCAATCTGCGTAGGTTTTTTATTTTAGTATTTTTTGCATTTCAAGCAGTGCAGTATATGTCGGCATAATCAAAAGCTGTGAATTTTCAGATATACTGTTCAGTGCATAATCCAGAGATTCTTTTATATCCGGTATAATTTTTATTTTTTCAGCGGGGAAGTCTGCATATTTTAATCTTGTCGCCATATCATATGCACGAATACCTGATACAACTATTTCATTTTTATAATTCTTTAACAGTTCAAAATTTGCATCCCAAAGCCAGGATACATCTCTGCCGTCTGCGTATTTATCGTTAATGATAATCAAAAGTTTTTGACTTTCATTAGTATTAACTGTTCTAAGAACTTCGGAGGCACCCGTGGGGTTTTTTATCAATTGAACCAGAATTTTTTTGCCTTTTATTTCCATTCGTTCTGCCCGGCCAAAAGCAGGTTTATAAGTATTCAGGGCTTTTTGGATAATTTCATTTTCAATGCCGAGCTCCATTGCAAGTGAAATTGCAGAAAGTACATTGTAAGCATTGTAGGCTCCGACCAGATTGGTGACAAATTTTTGGTTATCTTTGTATAAAAAGATTTCTGAATGGTCGGAATAAATTATGGCCTGTGCATTATAGTCCGGATTCGGATGGTTATTATTACAATTTTTGCAAAAATACTGTCCGATGTGGGCGTAAAAACGTTTTATATATGAAAGTACTGTTTTACATTTACACATTACGGCTTCCATAGGGCTTTGTGATTCAGAGGAGTTATTTCTGTATTCTATATTTTCAAAGCCGTAAAAGATTTTTTTATTATTTTTTCCCAATCCTGACAGCATCGGGTCGTCTGCATTTAGGAAGATTGTTAAACCCGGATTTTTTTCGATTGCTTCTTGGATTTTTTTTGCTGTGGTATCCAGTTCTCCGTATCTGTCCAGCTGATCTCTGAAAAGATTGGTAACTAAAAGATAATTTGCATTAAGATAATCATACAGTTTTGTCAGATAAGCTTCGTCTGATTCCAGCACAGCGTAATCGAATTTTGAAAAGGGTTTGTAGTTTACTGCAAGAGAGCTCGCTATCCCGGAGAGCATGTTCGCTCCTTTTTCGTTGTGCAAAACATTGCTGCCCGAGGTTTTTAATATATGTGCAATAAGACCGGCAGTTGTCGTTTTTCCGTTGGTTCCTGTTATTGTGATTATGCTTTTTTCACAATAATAATTTACAAATGAGATAAAATCCTTTCGGATTTTCAGCGCAACTACTCCCGGTAAAGATGTACCTGCTCTGTGAAAAACATGCAGCAGATGATTTACGGTTTTTGCGCATAATAGTGCTGTATAAAAGTTAATCTTTTTTAAAACATTCATAATAAAAATTATACTAAAAAACCGGAGCAAAGAGTGAATTAAAAGTAAATTAATTAAGAAATTTCTTCATTTTCATCAATTTCCGCAAGCTGTTTTTTCTTCAAATTATGTACAACAGCGTCTACAAGAAATTCATAAGACTTCATTTTGGTAATTTCAGGAGAAAATTCTTTTATCAATGATTCTCTGACAATATCTTCCAGCCCGTCGTTTCCGGTTTCTGTGTCATTATCGTTGCATAACAAATCTATATATTTAGAGTTGATTTTGTAATCTTGAATTTGAGAAAACATCAGCCATTTAAGTTTTGGTCTGATTGATTTCAATTCTTTTACGATTTTCAAATTTTTCAGATTAAACATATCAACCCCACCTGTTTTGGTTTTCATTACTTTCACATTGATATAAAGTAAACTCAATTTTTAAATTTACTTAATTGTCACATGCTCTTTACAATTTGTTACTATTTTCGCTTTTTATTTAATTTTTGTCAAATTGTATCAAATTATATCAGATTATATC
>CASDVD010000121.1 GCA_949284155.1 uncultured bacterium
CAGTGTATTAGGAATCGTTATTCTTTCAGCTACAAACCCGATTAAAGGAAGCATTACACCCACAACACCCCAGCTAAATCCGCCTATAAAACCTGATATCATACTCTTATATTTTGGCATTGTTTTTTGAGCAAGAACCATATTTACAGATGTTGACAGCATTGTAATAAAGCCTATCATAATAAATAGAATAAACGACATCACCGGATATGTTCTGACACTAAATAAAAACAGCACAGCCAGAAAAAACGGAACTATAAGCGAAACATAGAATATCTTTTTATATCCGACAATTTTTTCCAGTTTAGCACTCAAATAAGTCCCCATAGCTCCGACAGTAAGAAACAAAAACATTGCAATTCCTATCTGAAAAGGACTGTATCCGATATCTTTCCACCAAAACGGAAGTAACACACTGAATCCTGATGTAATTAACGATTTCAACGCAGAAACCATTATCAACAAACGCACAATTTTATTGCCTAAAATATCAAAAAGTGTCTTTTTAAATGAATTTTTATTTTCAACGAAATGTTCAACTTTAACCCGAGGAACAAAAAGAAATACAGAAAATGCAAACAATAAGCCGAATATAGCTGCAACCGGCAGATGTTCAAGTCCCAACACACCTGTTATACCTGACGAAACAACCGGCCCCAATGAAAAACCTACAGTTCCTGCGGCGATAAATATACTCATATCTTTTGCCGTATTTTCACCGCTGTATCTTATAATCAGACCTGTTGCCTGAGGATGATAAAACCCGACACCGACACCGCCTATAACAAGACACAATGCCAATTGATAAATATTCTGAACAATACCTGACATTGAAAGGAATGTAGAGGACATTAACAGTCCCCAGAAAATAAAGAAGCGTTTTCTCCATTTATCTGCAAAATACCCAAATACCGGCTGCATCATTGACGAAAAAAGCTGTGCAACACTTAAAGCACAAGCTGCGACTGTCAATGTCACACCGATTTTCGCAACAACGAAAGGCAAAATTGGATTTATAAATCCCGAATAACAGTCTGTAATACCATGCCCCAAAGTCAGCCATGCTACAGCTTTTTTATCTTCTTTTTGTTCTTTATTTTCTACAAATTCCGTCATATTAATGTTTTAAGTGTCTTATTCCGGTAGCTATCATGACTATATTATATTTATCAGCCTGTTCTATTACATCACTATCTTTGATACTGCCGCCCGGCTGAATTATTCCGGCAATTCTGCATTGTGCGGCAGCCTGAATATTATCTGCGGAGGGGAAAAACCCGTCTGATGCAATAACTGCATCTTTAGCACCGTCACATGCCTTATTCAGTGCTATTTCTACAGCATCTATTCTGCTGGTTTGACCTCCTGAAACAGCCAGTGTTTTAAAATCTTTTGCAACAACAATTGCATTAGACTTAACATGTTTTGCTACTTTCCAGGCAAACACCATATTTTCTATCATTTGTGCATCCGGTTTCGTTTTGGTTACGACAGAAAAGGTATCTTTATCCAGCTGCTTTGTATCAGGCTCCTGCACTAATGTACCAAACGGGGTAACTTTTATTTCCCTTGAAAGCATTGAGTTATACATTCTTAGCGGAGTTTTTAAGCGTACCAGTTTCAAATTTTTGTTTTGTAGCAACAGATTTAATGCTTCCGGCGTAAAATCCGGAGCAACTAAAACTTCAAGACTCACATCCGCTGCATGCTTTGCAATTTTTTCCGTAACAGCCCGGGAGAACGCAATTACAGCACCAAAGGCACTAACAGGATCACAATCAAACGCCTTTAAATATGCTTCATTAATATCCTTGCCCAAAGCAACACCGCAGGGCGTTGTATGATTTACAATAACAGCCGCACTTACATCATAAAATTCACCGGCTATACTTACTGCAGCATCTATATCCAACAGGTTATTATAGGACAATTCTCCGCCGTTCAAAATTTCATAATCCATTAATTTTTCGGACTTAAAAAGAGATGCCTTCTGATGAGGGTTTTCTCCGTATTCAAAATCTCTGATTTTTTCCAGGGAAAGTATCTCATTATTATTATCAGAAAAGTCTTTAGTTAAATCACTTTTTTCCATAATATCCTCAACAAATTATTTAATAGACATGATAAAACTATCACAAAGTTTATATATCGTCTATTAAGCAGCTTGTTTAATTCATATCTGTTTAATGGTAAAATTTTTCCGGAGGGAATATGCTGATTCAAGGGAGCGTAAAAAGCCACAGAAGCGAAATTCTTCTTGAAAAATATCTTTCGTTACTTCAATCGGGAATAGGCGCTGATAATATTTTAGTATTAGTGCAAAATTCGTATAAACGTACAAAATTTCTCAATGAAGTCCTGAGCAGAGCAGAAATTAAATTTCTTGAGGAACCTAAAATTTACACTTTTTTTGGACTGGTCTACAACACCATTAAAGATAACTGGGCAAGGATAGAAAATTTAATTGATATAAAAGAGGGCGTAATCAGCCCGCATTTATGCGGGCTTGAAATATCAGAAATTTTGATGAAAAGTGCGATTAAAGAAACCGGGTTTGCCGATTACAATTCCAAAATAAACCTCCTGCACCAGCTTTTCAGAAGGAATTCACTGATTACACAAAATGCACTTTCCGACTCTGAAGTTGAATTTCGCTCAAAAATATTAAAGGAATCTTTTGGCAAAGATGCGCAAAAAGCTATTGATATATTCAAAAGAAAAACTTTAGAATATAGAGCTTTTGATTATCTGAGGCAGCTTAGCATCTTTTCTTTTTTCCTGAAAAAATGTTCTTGTTTCAATCATATAAATTATCTGATTATTGATGACGCAGACGAAATTACGAATGCGGAATTAGAGTTTTTAAAATATTTAAAACCCCAATTAAAAGATTTTTATATAGGCTATGACAGATTCGGTGTATCCCGCACAGGTTTTTTAAACGCAGATACTTCCATGCCGGAAAAACTGGAAGAACTTTTCCGCAGCGAAGTTAAAAATCTGGACAGTATAAAATATCAGCCGGTTCCGGCAGAACACAGCTCTTTCACCAGAAGACTTGAAATGATTAATGCAGCACTGGAAAAAATTGAAACTCTTATCAAAAACGGAGCAGCATTGAATGAGTTTGCAATTGTAACCCCTCGCACTGATGCAGTACTCAAATTTTGTATAGAAGAAAAATTCAATAAAAATGAATACCAGTTCATTTCAGGCAGTGAAAAACTTATTGAAACGCCTTTTGTTAAAGCACTTATTACTTTTTTGAAACTGACTTTTACAAAAAGAGAAATTAACGGAGCGGAACTTCGTTCAAGCTTATGCAAAATACTGAAAATTCCTGTCAAATATTCACTGTCATTTATCTCAAAATACAATGAAACCGGTGAACCTGATTTTTCAGCAATAGCAGCAGAATGCCCAAAGCTCAAAGACCTTGAAAAAGCCGTGTTTCAAGATAAAAATACATCACTTTACGAAAAGGCCTTATGCTTTTTCAAAATACTGTTTAGTCCTGATTTTTCAGAGCAGCTGGAAAAAATAAACTTCTTTCTTAAACAGCTCAAGGATTTTGATGAAATATTTCCTGAACAGAACGAATTGATGCAAAAAATTATCTTATCACAGCTTGAAAATTCTATAATCTCTGAAAATCCGCCTAATGCAATGCATATAAATGAAAACTTTTTGATAATTGCGACAGCGCAAAAAATCATAGATTTGGGTATAAAACGTAAATACCACATCTGGCTCGATACAACAGACTCAGAATGGGTAAAAGAAGATACAGGAACGCTTTATAATTCCTGGGTTTTTCAAAAATCCTGGACGGAGTCGGAATTTACTTATGAAAAAAATATAGAGCTGTCCGAAGATAAAGTAAAACGGCAGCTAAGAAAACTGTCACTGCTTGCCGAAAAAGAAATTTTTGCGTTCTCAAGCCTCTTTGATATAAACGGAATTGAATGCACATCAGGCATTGAAAAATATTTCAAATATACTAAAAACAAAATAGCTCCGAAATTTAATTTTGTACCGAGAAAAGATCAGAAGCCTGTCCTGGCGTATAAAGGCGGACATCTGGCGGTCTCTGCAGTTCCGGGAGCAGGAAAAACCACTATATTACTGGCTCTCGTATTAAAACTTCTTTCTGACAGAATTAACCCTGAAAATATTTTTGTCCTGACATACATGGATTCTGCTGCGAAAAATTTCAAAGAACGAATAAAACAACTTTGCCCCGATATGAATTCAATGCCTAACATCTCTACAATACATGGACTGGCCTTAAGAATTTTGAAAGAAAATTCAAATTTTGTAAAAGTCGGATTAAACACCGATTTCGAGGTTTGTGATGAAAATCAAAGGCAGGGGATAATCAGAGAAATCATTTCAAAACTTGACTATGAACAGGAGGAATATGAAAAATATGAAAAAGCCATTTCTGCTCTAAAACTTTCCTGTGCAGTAAAATTAAAACCCGCCAAAACTCCAGAAGCCGCCAAATTCTTAAAACTGTACGCTTTATACAACAAAACACTCAAAGAAAAAAATACTCTGGATTATGATGATATGCTGACATTTAGTGTAGAATTACTGAAAAAAAATCCGGATGTACTTAACTATTACTCTGATATTTGCGGATATATTATTGAAGATGAAGCGCAGGATTCTTCTTTTATTCAGCAAAAACTGATTTCTCTTTTAAGTAAAAAACATAAAAACTTAATTCGCTGCGGAGATTTGAACCAATCTATTACTACAACATTTACAAATGCGGACAGAAAAGGGTTCGAAAGATTTATAAAAGAGTCAAACTCTGTCATAATGAACCGTTCTCAAAGATGTAATAATACAATATTTGAACTTGCAAACAGCCTCATCGATTACTCAAAGACAAATAAATTTTTAGAAAACTCATTCTTTGATTCAAAAATACAAGAAGTGCCCGGGAAAAATCCGTCCAATAAAAATGCTGTCCAATCTTTTATTTTTGAAGATTACAAAGCAGAAAGAGATTTTATTATAGCCAAAATACGAAAAATATATTCAGAAGATAAAAATGCATCTATTGCTATTCTCACAAGAAGTAATATACAATCCGCACAGTATGAAGATTTCCTCAGCAGTCAGGGTTTTTCTGTTGTAACCAGAAGTGACTCTTTGGAAAGACAGCCTGTTTTCCGGTTGATTTACAGCATTTTAAAATTTTGCGAACATCCCTGGCAAAATGAAAACGTACTGGATATCATATCTGTTCTATCCTGCCAAAAAATACAACAATTTTCGCAAGAAGATATTGAATTTATAAAGTCATTAAAAACACCCTTTATTCTCCTGCGAAATGATATACTGAACAGTAATTCTCTTATACAGCTCCATTGGGATTTAAACTACTGGCTGGAAAATTCCTTTTTGGATATTTCGCAATCAGCACTAAAAATCGGCTCTTACTATTATTCTTCTGAAATAGAAAAATCAAATGTTTACTTAATTTCCGGAATATTAAAAAAAATTTCTGAACAATATAAATCCGGCATCCTTGAAAAAATAGCAGAAATTTCAAAAAAATCAGGTCAATACAAACTATTTGACAATGAAGAAAAATCCCAAAATGATACCAATGGTATCATCAAAATAATGACCTATCACAAATCAAAAGGCGATGAATTTGATTATGTTTTTATCCCTGAATTATCCAAAGAAATCATAAAATTAACTAAAGAGGATATTAAAATAAAAAGTGACGAAAGATTTATGGAGCACATAAAAGGACTGAATCCGGAATATAAAATGATGACGGAAGAAGAATTACAAAAAGCACAGGCACATGAAAACCTCAGGCTGCTTTATGTAGCTTTTACACGGGCAAAAAAACATTTATATATAAGCTGTGCACAAAAATATAAAAAATACTCTAAGATTAAAGATGTAAAGGTTTCAGAACTATTTACGGAACTTCTTAAGACCAATCAGGAGGTTTTGAATGAATAATATTTTTACTGTTAATATGCTCAAAACCTTTGAAGAATGTCCTAAAAAATATGAATTTATATATATAAAAAATATGAATCTGCCTGAAAACTACAAAAATACTGAATCAGGAAATAATATTCATAATTTAATCAATTTTTATCTTAAGCAGCAACCCGTACAAAAACAAGAAAATCTTTTAAACACAGCAGAAAAAGAACTATGGAAAAATTTTCTCAACTTGAATTTGTCAAACTGCGTAAAAAGTGAGTATAGTTTCTTCTTCAAAGCAGAAGGAATCTGGCTGAACGGCAGAATCGACGCATTATTCGAATATAATTCAGGCTATATGATTGCAGATTGGAAAACAGGAAACTTCCGGCACAATGAAAAAGAACAATTTCAAACCTATTTTTACCTATACTCGCTATACAATATTTTAAAATCCAAGAAAAAAATAAATTCATATTCAGACCTTTGTATGAAATATTTCATACTCCGGAATGGCACTGAAATCCTTGTAAATCTGGATGATAAGCTTTATAATCAAATTGATGAAAAATTAAAAAATATTCTTGGGAAGATAAAAAAAGCAATGTTTCTTGTTAACACGAATGAACACTGCAAATGCTGTCCTTTTGAAAAATTTTGTCATCAATAATGTCAACACAACAATTGTTTATACAAACTAATGACATTTTAAAAATATATGCTATAATAGTAGTAGAAGAAAACAACCTCTTGAAAACAGGCGTAATTGCCTCTAACAAAATAAATCGCAGGTGCTCAATGAAATTATTCGGAAAGTATCTTTGTTTAATTTTCGCAATTTGTCTATCCATTACTATACTTAGTGGGTGTTCAAATAAAAAAGCCGTTGTAATAAATTTACAAAGCGGAATTAAAGAACCTGCAATCGTTGATCCGAATGCTCCGGCTGTCATAGGCCGAGTCGTAAAATTTGGAAAACAAGAGACTGAAGACTTCGGACCCAGTTTCGAATTTGACAAGCTTAAAAGATAATATATATTTTTAATTTTCATAAAAAAAAATTGAAAAAGAATAAAAAAAGTGTTTAAATTTGCACGGGTTTGTATTACTATATCTCTACATCTATACACAAAGGAGCCGATATGAATTATAC
>CASDVD010000122.1 GCA_949284155.1 uncultured bacterium
TAATTCAAGGAGCAATAAAATGAGACGCACATTAGAAGGAACAAAAAGAAAAAGACAAAAAGTCAGCGGATTCAGAGCCAGAATGGCTACTTCTGCAGGCGTTAAAACAATAAACAGACGCAGAGCCAAAGGCAGACATAAACTTGCTATTACAGCAAAGAAAAGAGCGTAAGTTTATTTTTTAAAGTTTTAAAAGACCCGTCCGGGTCTTTTATATTATGAGGCAAAAATGTTAAAAAAAGCTTACAGGTTAAAAAATCCGAGAGCATTTGATGCTACTTACAGACAGCATCATGTCAGCGCTGATAAATATTTAATTTTATATGCAGGACGAGAAAGAACGGAAAATTCCGCAGAAGTTAAAACAGGGTTTGCTGTAAGCAAAAAATATCATAAAAGAGCAGTCAAACGTAATCGCATAAAAAGACTGCTCCGAGAATGCTGCAGACTTCTAATCAAGACAGGGCAGTATCAATATAAATATCAATCCCTAATCTTTATTCCCAAAGCTGCTGCTCTAGAAGCAAATTTTTCCACAATACAAAATTCAGTCAACTTTTTGCTGAATAAGATATAAAAAAACTAAATTTAATCAGAGTTAAAATATATTTTAATCAACAACTTCATATAGCGATGCAGCTTCCTGCACAGAAATATTACGCTCGGGAATCGTCAAAACTCTTACAACAATATCTCTGTTATAATGCTCAATCCTGATTATATCACCGGCTTTAAGCTGCTTTGACGGCTTTGCGGGAATATCATTAACCAAAACCCGCCCCTGGTCAGATACGTCATTTGCTACTGAACGTCGTTTTATCAACCTTGATACTTTTAAAAACTTATCTAATCTCATATATTAAGGTTAACAGAAAGAAAGATTTTATCAATTAACAGGTTTTAAAAATAAAACAGCCTCAAGGTTACAATCAATATCGCCATAAATAAATTTTACTTCTTTGTCAGAAATAGGAATAATTTTGGCATAATTAAGCGATTCCTGATTATAATCGTTATCCGTCACTATTGAAGGCACTCTTGCAATAATGGAATTTCCCTGATAAAAGTTCATAAAATAGCTGTCCTCTTTCTTAACGGACATAATACGATAAAATCCGGCAGGAATCTCTTTATAATCAGCAGTTATCAAATCTGCCGGCACCATTAAGGTAGGATATGCATCATACATATTGTTCAGTATAGTTAAATCACTAAAATTCTCGTCTTTGGGCATTCTTGATTCGCCCATTTTTTTCTTTAATTTTTGTTTGGCCTTCTCTTCCCGCTTATTTTTAAATTGCTTAAGAACCTTTTCAAATTCATCCTTAGTCACTGTTTTTTGCTGGCTTTTAGCAGCTTCGTCGACTTCTATATAATCATCCCAATCATCCGCATAAACAACCGTCGATAGAAAAGTCAGAGCTATTAAAAATGCAAAAATCTTCTTCATATTTTCTATAATAATGTTTTTTGCTAAATAGTAAAGCATATTATGGAGGATTTTTAAATTTTTTATTGTAAAATAATGACACGAGGTGAAAAAGTGGATAGAGAAGAACAATTACAAACAGCAAATAACTATATAAATGATAAGAATTTTCCCAAAGCAAAAGAAATTCTGACAGAACTGGCAGCTGAATTTCCTGAAGATTTGGAAGTCCAAAAATCACTGGGACTGACAAATGTAAATCTGGAAGACTACTTTGATGCAAAAATAAATTTCGAAAAAGCAGTAGAACTGGCACCGGATGATGCTACCTCTTGGTTTTATCTGGGAACTATTTACGAAGCCAAAGGAGATTTGCAAAAATCCAAAGATGCATATCAACGTGTAATACTGTTAAGAGAAAACTACCCCGATGCATATAAAAATCTTGGCGTTATCTATCTTAAGCTGCAAGAATATGACAATGTTATCGATACAATAAAAAAAGCTCTCTCTATTATGGAGGAAGATTATCAGCTGTATTACATAATTGCAACTGCATACACCTCTAAAAAAGACTATGAACTCGCTATTGACGCTTTAGAAAAAGGAATAAAACTGAATCCCGAACATGCACTAATGTTCAATAATCTTGGCTCATGCTACCTGGGCACAAACAGACTGGATGAAGCAATAGATGCATTTTCTAAAGCACTGAGTTTGAACGATAAAAATGCAACAACGCACTATAACCTTGCAACCGCATTACAATTAAAAAAACAGAATGAAAAGGCCTACAACCACTTTGTGCAAGCCTATAATCTGGAACAAACGCCATTTTACCTTGCAGCAGCGGCATTAGGTGCACTTTATGCTTCAAGATGGCAGGATGCGGCTAATTTTTATCAAATACTTGTTGTACAACACCCTGAAAAACAGAATTTTCAATTTAACCTTGCAACGGCCTATCAACAACTGGGAAATTATAACGAAGCAATAAATATACTGAAAAAACTTGTTACAATGAATCCTAAATCCATAAAAATGGCACAAAAACTGGCAGACTGCTATGAACAAATAAAGGATTACATATCAGCGCAGTCAACACTTGCTGATATAATCAGACTCGGCAAAGTTCCACCAGATATATACTACCAGTATGCAATGGTTTCAATGAAAACCGGAGACATAGACAAGGCCGAAACTATCTTTAAAAAAGTAATTCAGCTTGAACCCGATAACGCTCTCGCACATAAAGATTTAGGTGTAGTATATTTATCACACAGACTTTTTGATTATGCGGAAGAAGAATTTAAAAAAGCTTATGAATTAGCACCTCAAAACCCGATTATTTCATTCGAATTTGCAAATTTTTACTATGCAATGAAAAAACATAACGATGCAGAAAGCTTCTATAAAAAAGCTTTGGAATTAAGACCGGAAAATACGGATTTTCAAACTTTTGCAGGGCTCAACTATACAGCTTTGGGCAGGACGGATGAAGCGTTAGACTTATTGACAAAATCATATGAAAAAAATCCTAAAAATGATACAGTACTTTATAATTTAGGTCTAATATATTATCAAAAGGGCCAATTTGAAAATGCAAAACAATTTCTGCTGGATGCATACAGCATCCATCAGGGTGTTGAAACCATAAATCTTCTTGCGTTAACCTTTTTTGAGGTGAAAGAATATGAAAATGCTGCGGGTATTGTAAGCAAACTGCTTCACTTAATGCCCGACAATATAAATGTATTGCTGCTTGCTGCTAAAATTTCGATTGAAATGCTCAAAATAGATAAAGCACAAGAATATCTCGAAAAAATATTGAAAATTTTCCCTGAGCAGCCTGAAGCTAAAAAATTATACAAAAAAATCAAAGGAGCATAAAATGTATGAAGTAAAAGTAATAAGCTCATTCTCAGCTGCACACCACCTTTTAAATTACGAGGGAGAATGCGAAAATCAACATGGGCATAACTGGAAAGTTGAGGTTTATGCAAAAGGAGAAGTATTAGATAAATCTAATATTTTAATAGATTTTAAAGTTTTAAAAAGAACATTGAAACAGGTGCTGGATACGCTGGACCATAAAGATATAAACGAACTGTCTCAATTTAAAGGAATCAGCCCCAGCAGTGAAATGTTGTCCCAATATATCTATAACGAAATGAGAAAAGAATTTCCGCAAGTATCTAAAGTAGGTGTATGGGAAAATGAAAATTCCTGCTCAATGTATTACGAAGAATGGGAGTAAAAAATGAATATTTTACAAGCAATAATAATGGGATTAATACAGGGATTGACAGAATTTTTACCTGTTTCAAGTTCAGGTCATCTGGTTCTAACATCCAGCCTTTACAAATACTTCGCCAACCACGAATTTTTATTAAATAGCTCTGAAGAAGTGTTTTTCGATATGGTTTTGCATGTCGGAACATTGCTTGCGGTACTTTTATTTTTTAAAGATGATATCATCAAAATTATCAAAGCATTTGTTAATGCATGCGTAAAAAGAGATTTTTCCGAACCCGAAGCAAAATTATCTTTATTTATAATTGTCGGAACATTTTTTACATTGTTAGTGGCATACCCGCTAAAGGAATTTGCAGAAAAATTAATAAATTTGCCTTGGATAGTCGGCATATTTTTGTTCATAACCGGATGTATACTTTATATTAGTGAGTATGTATCAGAAAAACAAAAAGAAAAAACCGACAAAATTGATTGGAAAAAATCAATTCTTATAGGGATAGCACAAGGTTTGGCAGCAATGCCCGGAATTTCCCGCTCAGGCTCTACAATAGCTACCGGAATATTTCTCGGACTTGACAGAGTAACATGTGCAAGATACTCTTTTCTGCTTAGTATTCCTATAATCATTGGCGCATCAATATTTTATCCAATCTTAGAATTAAATTTAAATGAAATATTGAACTATAACTGGATATCAATGGCAATAGGTTTCGTCATATCCTTTATTTCGGGATATTTTTGTATAAAATACTTCCTCCGGTTTTTAGGCAAACATTCAATGAAAGTTTTTGCCTATTACTGTTGGATAGTTGGAATCGCAATGTTTTTATTTTTCAAATTTGTATAGATAATAATGAAAAAAAAGATTGATGAAAGATGGAAGATTTGCTGTTTTTGCAAATATATAAAAGCATGTGATGTCGGGCAGGCAAGAATAAAGGACTTGGCGCCAAATCCGCATGCAATAAATGAAATTGGATGTTTTGATTATGAAATATATAAAAAACAGTCTGAGGCTAAGCAACTCGGACTGTTTTAAAATCATTTTTCCTGAACAAAAAACTATTTTGCTTCAAATTCTGCATTACGAAATGCCGCATTAAAAGCAGCTTCATCAATAGCACCATCTGAATCAGTACCAAAATATATACCGGAAAGAACAACTTTCATTGCTGCTATTTCAGTACCGGAAATTTTTCCGTCCGAGTCTTTGTCAAATTTATCAAAAGAATTATTTTCCTTGAGTTCCTGAATTTTTTCCAGTTCTGAGTTACTCTTTTGTTGGTAGTTAGTACCGACACTTGATGTAGTGCCGCCTTGAATTGAATTAATAGCTGTCATAAAGTCTCTCCTCTAATAAAATAGATTTACATATATATAATATATAAAAACTATATCTATCTAAAAATTGCTATAATTTTTTGAAATTGTAAAAAAAAATTTAATAAATAAAAAAAATAAATCTTGACAATGTTCTTTGCCCACAATAATATATAAGAGTTGACGTTGATGGGGCGTCGCCAAGTGGTAAGGCAGCGGGTTTTGGTCCCGCCATTCAGAGGTTCGAATCCTTTCGCCCCAGCCA
>CASDVD010000123.1 GCA_949284155.1 uncultured bacterium
CTTCATAAAGCAATTGAATATGCAAAAGAAAGCCATAAAGTCATAACATCTTTCTATTTGGACTAATTGGACTAAAATTAAAAAATTAAATTTATATAACTTAAAAAAGAGCAACATTTGTTGCTCTTTTTATTAAATAATATCCGGCTCATGATAATATATACAAAGCAGAGGTAAAAATGTTTTTAGACAAAGCAAAAATCAGAATATTGTCAGGAAAAGGCGGCAATGGCGCAGTTGCCTGGCGTAGAGAAAAATACGTCGATAAAGGAGGGCCCGCAGGCGGTGACGGCGGACGTGGCGGTGATGTTTATTTTATTGCTGATGAAAACATGACAACTCTTATGGATTTTAAATATAAATCTATATTTAAAGCTGAAAACGGAGAAAACGGACGACCTAAAAGCCAGCACGGAAGAGGCGGTAAAGATTTGATTATTAAAGTACCGCTGGGAACAGTTGTTAAAGATCCGGAAAATGATAAAATTATCGCTGATTTAACAGAACATGAACAAAAAATTCTTGTTGCAAAAGGCGGACGAGGCGGAAGAGGAAATGCAAGATTTGCTACAGCTCAAAAAAGAGCACCCCAATTTAGTGAACCGGGAGAACCCGGCATAGAACGTGATTTGGAACTGGAACTAAAACTAATAGCTGATATCGGACTTTTAGGAATGCCTAATGCCGGAAAATCCACTTTCATCAGTGTGGTAAGCTCTGCAAAACCTAAAATTGCGGATTATCCTTTTACTACGCTTGTGCCGCATTTAGGTGTGGTAAAAAAAGAATCAGGCGACGGTTTTGTTATTGCTGACATTCCGGGGCTGATTGAAGGCGCAAGCGAAGGAATTGGACTCGGACACGAATTTTTAAGGCATGTAGAAAGATGTCGTTTTCTTATTCATGTAGTTGATTTAACACAGGAAAATCCTGTCGAAAACTATAAAAAAATAAATCTTGAGCTGAAAAAACACGGCACAAGATTAAGTGATTTGTATCAAATTGTAGCGCTTAATAAAATAGATGCTATCTCAGAAGAAAAAAAATCCGAATATCTGAACGAATTTAAAAAATATACAGACGATGTATTCCTGATATCCGCTGCGACGAAAGAAGGTATTGCGCAGTTTATGGATTTTGTTAAACAAAAGGTAGATGAAATTCCAAAACCTGAATTCAAAATAGAGATTGATGAAGATTTAGCTGCTTTTGATAATGATGATAGTTCTTATGCTGTATATAAAATTGACAAGAAAACTTATACTGTTGAAGGCGGAAAAATCATCAGACTTGCCAATGTAACGGATACGAGAAATATTGACCAATTATACAGATTCCAGAATATACTCGCTGCAATGAATGTCTACGAAGCACTAAAAGAAGCAGGAATACAAGACGGCGACATGGTGAAAATAGGACATATTGAATTTGAATATTACAATTGATATTGCTCTTTGAGACGGGCTATTTCTGATTCTACTCTTAATGCATCAATTTTATTTGATACATTTCTATATAACTTTGCAGCCATAATATAATCTCTAAGTGCCTCTTTACGCTTTTTCGCCGACAACAGATACTCTGCCCTTAATTCGTAAAAGTCAGGACGATATTTATCCAGAGCAATAGCTTTATTTATATCCCTCAGGGCCTTTTGTGTATCAGACAGAACAAAATAGGCTTTAGCCCTTTCATAATAAGCATCACGATAACTCTTATCCAGTTCAATAGCCTTTGAAAAATACTCGACTGCAGCAGGATATTCCCAATCACCTGCGTCCGCCAATCCATGATAATAATACCCTATTGCGTTATTCGGATGCTCTTTTATATGCTTTTCTGACAGAAAACGTACACAGGCAAAATCAGAGTCTCTAAGACATCTTTGTATTCTGGTCGTATGCCGCCTAAGTAAAATATTGTTAAAATCGCCATAACCGGAATAATAGTACTGGAAAATACCCATAACTACAAGAAAATACACAAAGAATTGTAATTTTATTTTTTTCAAAGCCATACCTAATTGTAAATTAATTGTTTTGCAAAATTCAAAGAATCATCTGTTATATCACCTGCAGCAAGCATTGCTATAGCTTTTATTCTGTTTTCTTCATCAAGTGTATAAACTTTTACTTTTGTCTGTTCATCCTGGCTTTTTGAAACATAAAAATGTCTGTCTGCCTTTGCGGCAATAATTGGTTGATGCGTAATTGAAATTATTTGATGAGATTTTGCCAAAGATGCAATCTCATCAGCAACAGCCTGTGAAGCTTTTCCTGATATACCTGTGTCAATTTCATCAAAAATAATTGTATTTATGTTATCAGTACTTGCAAAAATTGTCTTAATGGCCAGCATCACACGTGAAATTTCGCCTCCTGATGCAATTTTGGCCAACGGTTTGGGGTCTTCTGAAATATTTGTTGAAATTAAAAATTCAATGGAATCCGCTCCGTTTGAATTAAAATCGCAAGGCTCAACACTGATTTCAAATCTGACCTTCGGCATATCCAATTTTTCCAGCTCTGAACTTAACAACAATGATAAATTTGCCGCTATTTTTTTTCTTGAACTGCTTACCTCTCCTGCAGCCGATGCCAGTTCTTTCAGTATTTCATTTTTTTGCCGTTCAAGATTTTCTATCTCATCTTGCGATGAATTCACTGAATTCAACTCCTGAACAAAGCCGTCATAAGTTTCCAAAACTTTTTCAAGTGTTGAACCATACTTACGTTTCAGCTTGTCCAAAGTATCAATTCTAGATTGAATTTCATTAAGACGCTCCTCATCCACCTCCATTGAATCTGCATAGTCTCTTAATGAAGATGAAATTTCTTTCAAAATTTCCTGACAATTTATTACCTCTGTTTCATACTCAGAAAGTTTTGAGTCAAATTCAGCAGCCTTAGAAAGGTTATATTTTATTTTTCCAAGAACCGATACAATACCGGAATCTTCTCCATACAAACTCCAGTAGCTTGAATAAGTCAATTCTTTTAATTTCTCGGCATTAGTAAGAACCTGCAACTCATTTTCCAGTTGAGCATCTTCCTGAATATCATTTATTTGGGCAGCTTCTATTTCATCTATCTGGAATTTCAAAAACTCAATCTGCTGTTCCGTCAATTCAGTTTTATTTTTTGCCCTGTCTAATTCAAGAACAATGTCATTATACTTGTTATAAAGCATTTTATAATTATCGACAAAAGCAATATGACCTTGACCGCCGTAATTATCAAGCAGTCTTACATGATGCTTGGGCTGAATATATGTATAGGTCATATGCTGTGAATGAATGTCTATAAACATTTCTCTGACCTTACGCATAACATCCTGCGCAACCAGTATGCCATTTATCCTCGACCTTGAACCGGATTCTGATATTTCTCGAGAAATTATCAATTCGTTATCAAAAATATCTATCCCCTGCTCATCAAATATTTTTTTATCATCTTCGGAGATTTTCAACGTAAGTTCTATTAAGGCTCTGTTTTTACCCGTTTTAACAAGCTCACGGCTCGCTCTTGCGCCAAAAGCCAAATCTATCGCATTTATTATAATGCTTTTACCTGCACCTGTTTCACCGGTAATAACATTGAAACCTTTATCGAAATTTATTTCCAGCTCATCAATTAATATAAAATCTTTTATTAACAGCGATGTAATCATACTAACGTTCCGGAGCGACCCCCCACTGCAACTTCTGTCTTAATATAGAATAAAATCCGTTATTTTCTCTATTTAATACAACAAGTTTTGCTTTTGATTTACTTTTTTCAATTTTAACATACTCATCAGCTGCTATATCAATTGTCGTTTGACCGTCAGCAGAAAGCTTCATCATAGAACATGTTGCACAGCTGGAAATTTTAATAGTTTCTCCTGCCGGAATAACAAGAGGCCGTGCAGTAAGTGTATGAGGACAAATAGGAACAATGACAACAGCATCTACACCCGGAGATATAACAGGGCCTCCGGCTGAAAGCGTATAAGCAGTAGAACCTGTGGGTGTAGAAATAATAAGCCCGTCAGCCAAATAATCACAAACAGGCCTGTCGTTTATAAATAAATACAATCTTGATGTTCTTGAGAAGGTATCGCCTTTTATTACAATATCATTCAATGCAGTAATCTTTTCATCAAAAACAGACAGCATCATGCGATTTTGAATCTCAAAATCATTATTTTTCAGTTTTTTTACCGCCGCATCTATCTCATCGGGCCGTGCCTGAGCGAGAAAGCCCAGTCTGCCAAGATTTATACCTAATATCGGCAACTCTTTATATATTCTCGCTGCTTTTAATAAAGTTCCGTCACCGCCTATTGTAATTACAAACGAAGCTTCATCCCATTTTTTAGAAGACGTGACAAGGTTTGAATCCAAACCGTAAAAGCCCAGCACCTCTTTAACAACTCGGGCAGTAGCATAAGATTCAGATACATCTTCATTATAGATAACAGCTATGTTTTCAAACGAAACTTCTTCAGAAAACTTTTTTATACAAGCATCCATATAAAAATTATACTATAAAATGAAGATTCCGCCGTTATTTTTTACATTTTTCATAAGCAGCATCTAATGCACCGCAGCATGATTTTTCATATGCATCTGCCACACCTTCCGCATCCAAAAGTTCATATGCCAAATCAGCGGCACTGATTGCACTATACGCAAGCTGTGGATTTTTCATAAACATGTCCATATCTGCTTTAAAATTTACCTTTGTTGACTTACTAATTTGTGATTTTCCGGCAATAGCTTTAGGATCTTTGTCCAATGAAGTTTCCTCCTTTGGCATTTCTTTAGCATTATCGACAGTCGGAGGTGTTTTGTCCTCACCTTTTTTAAAATTTGGCGCATAGTTTTGATGCATGCCTGCGATATTTAAATTATTATTCAATTCTGTCATTTTGCTCTCCTATTCTGATTGAAACCACAATCATACCGGGTATTATTTTTGAATATATAAATTCTTTCAGTTCTCGTGTTCTCATGCTTAAAAACATGAAGTAAAAATTTTTTGCTAGTTAATCTAAAAAATATATACAATTTTTTTTAAATTTTAGCTCTAATAACCCCGAAAGTCAATAATATTAAGATAAAATACACTTTCATAAAAGTATATACTATATTAACATTTCTTAATATTTTAGCAATTCCCGGAATTTCTTTACTTAAAAATCATTTGTAAAGAAATGTAACAGTATATACTTAATTCTGCAATTTTAAACTTTTTATATACTTTATATATATGTAAGACATAAAAAATCAAACATTAAATAAAGACGAGACTTTCATACAATCCTACCTATCTATCTACCTACCTAACTAACTTCCTAACCTTCCCTTCCTATTAAAAGTATTGCTCCAATCAATTTGATTAGAGCTTTTTTTTGCCGAAAATAAAACTTATAAATAAAAATACTTATTCAGTTACAGCTTTTATTGATTCATAAGCAATATCAGTTAATTCCCGTATTTGAGATTCACTGATAACAAGCGGCGGCAGAAAATATATTACATTACCAATCGGACGAAGTATTGCACCTCTTTTCATTGCCTCTTTAAATACTTTATGCCCGATTCGTTCTTCAAAAGAATACGGAGTTTTTAAATTTTTGTCTTTTACCAGCTCCACTGCACCAATCATTCCTATGTGCCTGATATCACCGACATGCTTAAGACCCGCAAATTTAGATAATTCGCTGCGTAAAAACTCAACTTTTACTTCGAGATTTTCAATAATTTTTTCTTCTTCCATTATCTTCAAAGTTTCATTGGCCACTGCACAAGCAATCGGATTTCCAGTAAAGCTATGCCCGTGGTAAAAAGTCTTTAAAGTTGAAAAATCATCATAAAATGCATTATAAATCTTGTCAGTTGTAATTGTCGCCGCCAGAGGCACGTAACCCGCAGTAATCCCCTTTGCAACGCAGAATATATCAGGACGAATATCCGTATGTTCAAAAGCAAAATATTTACCTGTTCTGCCAAAAGCCATTGCTACTTCATCATCAATCAAAAGAACATCATATTTTTTACACAATAACCCAAGACGGCTGAAGTATTCAGCCGGATAAACTCTCATGCCGGCAGCACCTTGCACCAACGGTTCGACTATCATTGCAGCAATTTCTTCATGCCGGTTTTTAAACAATGACTCTACATCATCAAGACACTCTATGCCGCACTTTTGGTGAGAGCACTGTTTTGGACATCTGTAACAATAAGGAGCCGGAACTTTTAGAGTTTCAAAGACTAGCGGATTAAAAATTTTTTTATATATATCAATTCCCCCGACAGCAACGGAACCAAGAGTATCACCGTGATATGAATCAGTCATGGAAACAAAATATTTCTTTTCCGGCTTGCCATTCTGATACCAGTATTGATAGGCCATCTTAAGCGCAACTTCAACTGCAGTAGAGCCGTCATCCGAATAAAATACTTTTGAATACGGCATTTTTGCCAGTTTTACAAGCCGTTCCGCCAATTCAATTGCAGGTTTATGAGTAAAATCCGCAAGCAAAATATGTTCTATTTTTGAAGCCTGCTCAGAAAGAATTTTATTTAACCTTGGATGAGAATGCCCCAGTGTATTGACCCACCATGAAGCAACACCATCTATATACCGGTTGTTTTCCGAATCAAATACATATATCCCCTCGCCCCGCTCTATCAAAACAGGTTTAAAATCACTGCCCTCATATTGTTTTTGCTGGGTATCGGGGTGCCAGACATATTTTAAATCTTTTTCAATCCATTCATTCATTTATATTACAAATTTTCCGTCTTTATATATAAGTTTGTCATCAGCATATATTTCAGAGCCGTTTTTCATATTTTTAATCAAATCCCAGTGCAAACCTGAAATATTCTTTCCTCCGGTTTCAGGATAAGAAGCTCCGAGAGCCATATGAATAGAACCGCCTATTTTTTCATCAAATAAAATATTGCCGGTAACATCCTGTATGCTGTCATTTGTACCTATAGCTATTTCACCGACAAATTTTGCACCATCATCCATGTTTATCATATTCAAAAGAAAATCTTCACCTTTTTGCGCTTTAGCCTCAACAACTTTACCGTTTTCAAGTCTTAAAAATACATTTTGAGCCTCATTACCTCTGTATATTTGAGGAAAATCAAAATAAATCGTTCCGTTGGCACTATCTTCAACCGGTGAAGTATATATTTCACCATCAGGGAAATTGCATTGGCCCGAACAGTTTTTCCAGATTCTATCTTTTGTTGAAAAAGTTATATCTGTTTTTTCACCAATTACCCGCAATTTAGAGGTCTTTGTAAGATATTTGGCCAGGTATTCCTGCTTTTCATCGATTTCTTTCCATTTTGCAATAGGATCTTCAACATCTAAATGGCAAGCTTTTATTAAAAATTCAGTATAATCTTCCAGCGACATTCTCGCCTCCTGTGCAAGCGCATTCGTCGGATAATCAGCTATTACCCAATCCAGTTCACCTTTTGCGGCTCTGCCAAGCATCAATTCAGAAAGATGTCTCGTCGCTGCAGAGCGTCTTGCCAGTTTTTTTGAATCAGCCTTTGCCATACTCTTTGTATTATAAGGAGCACCAATAGAAATGAATTTTGTTGCAGTTTCATATTCCAATTTCAACATCGGATCAACATAATCAAGTTGTTCGTCACCAGCATATTTGATATAAGTCTCTTGCAGCCCTTCCATTCCGACTCTTACAACCGGATATCCCCCTTTTAACAAAACCTGTTTGTATATTTCTTTTACCAACGGCTGAGCATAATGACTCGTAGCTCTGATTATCGTCAAATCACCCTTACCAACTCTTACAGAATATTCAACCAAGACTTTTGCATATTTTTCTAAAAGATTATTCATAATTTAATTCCTTTTCTTTTTAAAGCTATATATAGTATAATTTAAAAAATTGCTTATTACAAAATACATTGGTATAATGCTATGGATTATTAATTAAATACGGGAATTTCTTAATGGATAATAATACTAAAGAAAAAGAAAATGAAAAAACATTAAATACTATTTTAATTATTGTTATTGTATTTATTTTACTGGCAGGTATTACCAATACATTTGTCAAAAAAAATACAACAGAAGAAAAAATATCAGAAAATGCACCTAAAGGTACTCAAAAAATTCCTGAAAAAGTTATAGAAGCGACTACCGGACTGGACAATCTGTCTAATATATTATATGCGGAAAAGAAAGTTATCTACTTCGCATATCCGGATTTTTGTCCGTATTCCAAAGACTTTAAAAATAAGCTTGAGGCTTCTTTGAAACAGGCCGGAGATGTTTTTACACAAAATTATTATTATCATCCGGATCCTCAAGGCCGCTCTACTGTTGTATATTGCAAACAGCAGACACGTGATTGTATTCAAAACTATTTATTGCAAAATTGCAGTGAAAAAGTTTGTATAATAAATCCGCAAAAACACGAAATAGTAAAATTATCCCGCAGTCCGCAACTAATCTACGATACCGTTAAACAATATAAAGATTGGTAGAAATATGCAATATTTACAAAAGAGTATTTTCAGCCTTTCTTAATGTTATGCCGCGCTTCGATTCTCTGATAAAGCGGACGAATTTTTTGACATACTCATCTTGTTCAACATCACGTTCTATAACATCACAAGCTTTTGAAATCGTATATTCTCCGGACTTTAAGATTTTTAAAGCTTCCTTAAGATGGTTACGAACCTCAACCGGTATTCCTCTCCTTTTCAATCCGATTGAATTAATTCCATGAGGAATAGGTGGTCTTCCCTCGCCTTTACAATAAGGCAATACATCCATTCTTGCCGCTGAAAAACCGCTGACTATGCACATTTCACCAATTCGTACATTTTGATGAAATACACTCATTCCGCCGATAAATGCACCAAATCCTACATGGCAATGTCCGCCGATAGTTGCAAGATTTGCCATAATAACTTCATCTTCCAATACACAATTGTGAGCAACATGAGAAGATGTCATAAGCATACATCTGTCGCCGACAATGGTGGCATCTCCCTCTGTAGCAGCTCTGTTGACTGTGGCATACTCCTTTATAATACAATTTTTGCCTATTATAGATTTTGTAGGTTGATTCTTGTAGCTCAAATCCTGCGGTGCTGTACCAATACTAGCAAAAGGAGAAATAATTGTGCCATCACCTATTTCACAATGTTCAAGATATGCATTCGGCATAATGATTACATTATCACCAAGTTTTACATTTTCGCCTATTATTGCATTTGCACCGATTGTTACATTTTTTCCGATTTGAGCATCCTCAGAAATTATTGCTCTTTTATCAATCATTATTCCATCCCTTTCTTGTCAATATACCGTATTTAGACAACAGAAAAAATCATATCCGCTTCCATTGCAAGTTTTTCACCGACATGTGCCTGTCCGTGCGACTTTATGACAGGCCCTCTGACTTTTGTAAGTTCAACATACATATCCAGTCTGTCACCGGGGCGGACAATGCTTTTAAATCTACAGTTATCAATACCGGCATAAACAACAAGTTTTCCTTTGTACTCAGGAAGCGTCATCAATATTCCGGCACCAAGCTGAGCAAGTGCTTCTGCCTGCAATACACCCGGCATAATCGGATTTCCCGGGAAATGCCCCTGGAAAAACGGTTCATTTATAGTTAAATTTTTATAGCCCTTTGAATACTTCCCCGGCACACATTCCGTTATTTTATCGATTAACAGGAAAGGGTAACGATGAGGTATCATACTCATTATTTCCATTACATCAAATGACAACTTTTCTTCAGACATCTATAACTCCTTTTTAATCTTATCTTTTAAAATTTTAGCAGCTTTAACATGAACGGCATGTCCGGCTTCTTTAACAATAATTTCAGCTTTAAGATTCATCGGATTAAATCCTGTAAGATAAAAATCACCGATAATATCCAAAATCTTATGCTTTGCCGGTTCAAAATCGCTAAAGAGCTCTGTTGTATAGCCTTCTTCTGTCAATCCGACCGTATTTTCAATGCTTACGCCTTTTGCATAACCGGCGGCTTGCAGCATTTCCAGCTCTTTTAAATAACCGAAAGTTCTTGCTTCAATGATTTCATCAATATTCGTACCGTCATAAGAAACCCAACGATGATTCAATTCAGGGTGATTAAAGTTTACTCCGTATGTTATACGAAGCTTATCCGACGGTAAAACAACCAGATGAGTTTTTCCGTTAAGATAATATACCGGTTCAATAAGCGTATATGATTGAGGCTGTTCGTCATCAGCTCTTCCCAAAAGCTCTGTCCATTTTTTTGACCCGCCGTCAAGAATTGGCATTTCAGGATGTGAAAGATAAACATCTATTGCATCAATATTGCAAATAGCGCATGCGGCCATAAAATGTTCTATCAGCATAATTTGTACATCTTGATTACCTATTACGGTACAGTGTTCAGTTGATACGACATTATCTACTGATGCTTCAACACTTTTTCCGTTAAAGTGAAATCTTATTCCCTTTTGAGAAGACGGTTCAAGCCTCGCTGTACAAGGAGCACCGGTCATTAGACTGACTGATGAAATTTCTTTCTTTTCCAAAATCGTTTTCATTATTCTGCATCCTGTTCAAGAGCACTCAAAAGATGCTCATATTTTTTAAATTTAGTCACTATTTCTTCAGCAGCTTTCATGCATTTGAGCTGTTTAATAAAATCCTTTCTGGGAACAGCCGGTGCACCAATAATTATTGATTTTTCAGGGAAGCTTTTTGTCACTCCGGCTTTTGCCATTATAATAGAGTCACTGCCTATTTCTATATGGTCAGCAAGACCGGCCTGACCAGCAATAACAACCCTATCGCCTATTTTACAACTGCCTGCTATTCCGCATTGAGAAACGAGCATACAAGCTTTGCCAATCTTACAATTATGTCCAACCATCACAAGGTCGTCAATTTTTGTCTGGTCGCCTATTTCCGTATTTTCAATAGTTCCTCTGTCGATACATGAATTTGCACCGATTTCTACATCATCACCTATCACTACACCGCCGATAGACGGAATTTTGTAGACTTTTTGCTTAGTATTTTGCTCTACGACCTGTCCTTCTTTTCTCGCTTGTTCTATAACATCGGGATTTTCAGTAACAAAGCTGAAACCATCAGCACCTATGCTGACATTATGCTGTAATATAACTCTGTTACCTATTTTTGAGCAATCACCTATATTACAACCGGCATGAAAGAGGCAATTTTCACCTATTGTACAATCTTTCCCTATATAACAATGAGCAAGAAGCTTTGTATTGTCGCCTATTTTAGAATTTCTGGAAACCACAACATGCGGGCCTATTGAAACATTATTTCCTATTTGTGCATCGGGGTGAATTACCGCAGTAGGATGTATTCCCATCGGTGTATCCGGAGCGGAATAGAACAAATGCAAAAGTTTCATCATTGCCAGTCTCGGACGCTCTACTTCAATCGTTGAAATATGTTCCAGATTAACGCCCAACGGAACCAGAGCAGCTTTTGCTTTTGTTTTTGCGAGGTTATCGATTTCTTCTTCGGACAATGCGAGTGCAAGTGTTGTTTCATCTGCCAATAAAGGCGGCATAAGTCTTGTTATTGTTGTATCTTCAACCTTTGTTAAAATTCCGCCTACTATTTCATTAATCTCTTCTATTCGATAACTTCTCATTTTACTCTCCTTAAAATTCCTTTTCTATATTTTAATATTATTAGAATAAAAATACAAAAAAATTAAGCAGAATTGTTATATCTTGTAAAATTCTCTTTTATTAAAAATATTAAGAATTGTAAATAAGCCCCGCAAAGAAAAAGCAATTTTTTATGAGTATATACGTTTATATATATGTAAGATATAAATAATAGATATTTCGGAGAAAACAAATGGGTATAGCAGCAGCAACACAAATGAATAACAACAGAGGCGGAAACGGACAGTTCAGACCAATGGCAAGAAGAGTTCAAAACCCTCAGCTCGCAGCTAACCTTGATGTCATTGACAGAAAAGATATCAGAATGAGATTCAGAAACTCAAGAGATCCGCTATATATAGCTTTTGATTATCTTGATAACAGACCGGTCAAAGATTTAGCAGTTGATTTTGTTAAAGATTCTATCTTTGATTTTATGAATTTCATTTCTTTCGGAAAAATATAATTCTTAAACAAAAAGGTTCTTACGGAATAAGAACCTTTTTAGTATAAAAAATTTGCAAGATAATTCAATAAAATCTATAATCAAGGAATGTATAGATATTATAAAAAATACGTTCCTTATTTATTTTTAGTCCCGGCAGGGATAATTCTCGTAATGTTTTTTTTCCTTCCCTTTTTCGAAACAATTTTATTAAGCTTTTTTGATTATAATGTAAATATTTATCATCCTGATTATGTAGGTTTGCAAAACTATCTTGTTTTGCTAAAGTCACCGGTTTTTTATAAAGTTTTGTGGAATACTTTTATTTACCTGTTTGTTGCCGTTCCTTTTCTTGTCATTTTCCCTCTTTTTCTTGCAATTTTGCTCAATCAGAAAATAAGGGGAATTACGTTATATAAAATTCTTATTTATCTTCCGGTAATTGTATCTATTGTCGTTGCTGCAATAGCCTTCAAATGGCTTTATGCGCAGCAGGGAATACTAAATTATATTATGGAATTCTTTCATCTACCCGCAATAAGCTGGCTGACTGACCCTAATTTTGCCTTATACTCAGTAATTATCGTCACTATATGGAAAGGTATCGGATATTATATGATGATTTACCTTTCAGCATTAATGGGAGTGCCAAAAGATTTGTATGAAGCTTGTGAAGTAGACGGAGCAAATCCGTTGGTCAAACATCTCACGGTTACGCTGCCTCATTTAATGCCTACTATAGGTTTAGTTTCGACTATATCAGCAATATCAGCAATGAAAGTTTTTGTTGAAATTTATGTTATGACAAAAGGCGGGCCTTTAGATTCAAGCAAAACTATTGTTTATTATATTTATGAAAGAGCATTTGAGAATCTTGATTTAGGAATAGCCTCAGCAGCATCAGTATTGCTACTTTTGATAGTTCTGGTAATTTCTATAATAAACTTTAAATATTTCGATGATAAGAGGTATCAACTATGAATAATAAAAACAGATTCAGAGGTTTTCTTATTCACCTGACATTGATAATGATATCCTTGTTGTCTATTTTTCCTTTTTTGTGGCTGCTGTCCACAGCATTAAAGGGGCCTGATGAAAATATATTTCAATACCCGCCTGAATTTTTTCCCAAATTTCCAACCTGGAAAAACTTTACCGGTGTATGGCATCAAATTCCTTTTTTACTTTATTTTCTGAATAGTATGATAGTCGCAGGATTCACAGTTCTGCTGAATCTAATATTGTCGGCTCTTGCTGCATATCCGCTGGCAAGAATGGAGTTTAAAGGCAAAAAAATTGTCTTTTATTCAATACTTGCTACTATAATGATACCCTTTCAGGCTATTATGCTTCCGGTATATTTAATTGTTTTAAAACTAAACATGGTTGACTCAGTGAATAACTTTATGGGATTTTTAGGATTGATTCTCCCGTTTGCGGTAAATGCCTTCGGCATTTTTCTTATGCGGCAAGCTTTTTTGGCTATACCGAGAGAACTTGAAGAAGCTGCTTTTGTTGACGGATGCAATGTCTTCCAAATTTGGAGGAAAATACTTCTTCCAATGGTGAAACCGTCACTTGCAGTTCTTGCCATCTTTACATTTATCGGTTCTTGGGGAGAATTCTTATGGCCGAGTATTGTATTGTCCAAAAAAGCTTTATACACTTTGCCTGTCGGAGTCAATGATTTGCAGGGACTTTTCAGCGCAAACTGGAGATATATTGCGGCAGGTTCAATCATCGCAACCATTCCTATTTTAATATTCTTTATTGCAATGCAAAAATATTTTATCTCCGGTGAAAATGAAGGAGCA
>CASDVD010000124.1 GCA_949284155.1 uncultured bacterium
GATTAAGTATCGTTTTTTTGAGAGGAAGCACCGTAGGTGCGCTACAGAATGAAAATTGAATATAAAGTCGGAATGTAGCGCAGTTTGGTAGCGCACCGTGTTCGGGTCGCGGGGGTCGCAGGTTCGAATCCTGTCATTCCGATTTTTTATTTTTATGAAAGTATTTTTCGCCGGTTATATTTTCAATAACAATTACTGCACGGCTGATTCCGGCGGTATTATAAACATCCTGATATAGAGCTAAAGCTTTTTGAGCATCTTTTAAAGCCATGTCATTATTGTTTAAAGAGTGCAAAGCACGTGCTCTTTTTAAATATAAGTCCGGATTTTGAGGATTTCTTTCAATTGCTTTAGAATAAACTTCTATCTGTACATTCAAAATATTTTCCGAAACATCGTACTTTAAAGCTTTGCCGCAATAGGGGCATTTAATTGACTCGGATGCTATAGAGTTGTGACAGTATGGACAAGTATTTTCTGCAGACATAATTTCTATATAGGATTACAAATAAACTTCATAATCATGTTACCACAAAATTTAATCTTTTCATACCTTAATTTTTGATTTTAAAAAAAATACAGGGCATGTGGATTTTGAATTTATCCACATGCCTTATTTAACAGGGCCTTATTTAGAAAAATCCGATGTTTCAATCATTTCTTCAAGCTCTTCAGGAGTAACCGTGTCCGGAGCTTGTGCGATTGATTCCAGGCCTTTGGTCAGCAGCTTTACTTCGTCATTTTTCAAAGAGTCATCTGCAAGTACCAAATCTCTGCCGGCAGATGTTGATATAATCCGTATAGTCATTTCAGAGGGCGAGCCGTCTTCTCCCGCCTTTTCTTGAAATTCATAACTTGGCCAGTCATCGGGGAGTTCATCTATCGTTGTGTACCCCATTTCAGTGTCTAATCTTTTATCAATTTCGGTTTCAAGGATTTTGGTTACATAATCTTTTTGGCTTTTAAAGTGGCAAGGGTCAACGACTTTGTTTCCGATGACTTCTTCCGGGTCTCTTTTTTCATACTTTTTGAATAAATCTGCTGCTATATGAAGGTGTTCTATTTCATGCAGCATAAGTTCTTCCCATATAGATTTTAGTCTGTAGTCTTCTTCATCCTTCATGCAGTTATGGTAGTTGCAAACTTCTGTAAATTCGTGGATAAGAAGTTTTTCAAGCCAGGTTTCTGTCGGGTCTATCAATGATTCATACATCGTGACATGTTCTTCTTCTATGTCTTTGATTTCTGCATATGTTTTTCTTAATATGTCATTTCCGTAGAAGAAACCGTGTTCCGCATAATAGTTATGGGTTTGTTGTTCACCGGAGACCAGTGTCAGTATGTTTACTTTTGTTTGAGGAGCGGCCTCAGTCTTTTCATAATGTTTTCTCAGTCTTAATTTGTTATCATTATGGTGGTTTTGGGTTGGTCTGCTTAGCATCACATCAGTTTGAGCTTGCAGGATATCATCCGGGTCTGCACCTTCCGTCATGTAATACCATTGGCTGTATCTGTACAGATGGTCGAAATCTTCCAGTAATCCAAAATTAAATGTTTCTTTGACATATTCATCGGGTTCGTTTTGAGCCAGCCAGGCCGTAAGGTCAACTGCTACCTGTTCATATCCAAGAGTGGTTTCAAGGACTGATTGATCGCTTGGAGCGAGCCAATTTATTGTAGTTTGATGTTGGTCTTCTATTTTTCTTATTTCTGCCAGCTTTTGAGTTATTTCTTTAACCGGACATAAACGTGCAAATGCATGCTTAAAGTTCCATGCTTCTACTTCAATACCGTTTAGCAATATTTGGCGGGTTCTTGAATAACAATCTACTTCATTTTTATTAAAGGGCCTTTTTACTATGTTATGCCAGCTTCTTGGCTGTTTTTCTAGGGGAATACCTTTTTCTTTCAGCGGATTCATTTTGATTTCCTTTCTTGATGTCTTTAATTAAGTATCACAACGCATTTTAACAGGTCGTTTTAAATAATGATAAACATTTATGAAAGAAAAATGATGAATAAATATGGCAACCTATTCATTAAACTTTCAGGTATTCTTGCTGGTGTTCAGATTTAAACTAATTTTGAAATTCAGGGCAATAATCTTTTATCGGACATTCATTGCATAGAGGCTTTATTGGCTTACAGATATTCTGGCCGAATGTGACAAGAATTGTATTTATATCAAGCCAATATTTTTCAGGAAGCAGTTTGCGAAGCGCCATTTCCGTTTCGTCAGGTGTTTTTGTATGTACAAGCTGCAATCTGTTAGAAATTCTGTGGACATGCACATCAACGCAGATTGCCGGGATTTGGAAGCCTTTGGCCATAACAAGGTTTGCAGTTTTTCTTCCTACGCCTTTAAATTTTATCAGTTCGTCAATACTTGCAGGAACTTTGCCGTTGTATTTTTCCACCAGCTCCTTTGCAATCTCAAGAATCTGATGAGCTTTGTTCTGGTAAAAACCGACAGGATAAATAGCTTCAGCGAGATCTTTTTCATCAACAGATAAAAAGTCCTCCGGCTTTTTACCAAGTTTTAACATTCTTAGGGAGGCCGGATATGTAGTTTTGTCATTTGTACGAAGGCTCAAAATACAACAAATAAGCACCAAAAACGGATCATGAAATTCTTCCATTAATTTTACAAAATCGGACTGAGGAAGATTCGCCTGTTTTATTTTTTTTACAATTGTATCTATATTTTTCATCATAAATTTATCCTAACAAAAAAGCTGTCCCAAAAGAAGAAGGACAGCTTTTCGTTAAAAATAATTCAATTATTCTTCAACTTTGATTACGCCAACAGGGCAAGATTCTGCGGCTTCTTTAACGCAATCTTCATTATCAGCAACAGCAGCCTGATTAACAACTGCAACATCTTCTATTGAAAATACAGCTTCGCAAACTGATTCGCAAGCACCGCAAGCAATGCAGCCTTCTTCGATTTTTACTTTCATTTCTTTCTCCTTTTATCATAATTGTTCAAATGTGAGTTGGGACTCACAAATTATATTATACAAAAAATAATAAAATTGTACATTACTTTATGCGGGTTGGTTGTATTGGGCGGTTTTAGATTCCTTATAATACTGCATGAGTTCTTTCCATCCGTCAACGAATTCTACCTTGCCCTGCAGTATGTTTATTGGTATACCGGCATGATGAATTTTAGGAAGAAATTCGTTTACGCTATATTTGATAGGTGCGTCTATTCCATCGTCTGTGTCATTGCAAACGAAATATTTTTTTCCGTCTTTGCCTTTTTCGATTCCGGTAATCGTAATTTCATGGCCACCGACAACATTATTGTTTTCATCAGTGTATATGTAGCCGATGATTACATTATCACCGCCTTTAAGCGTTTCTTCTATGTGCTGCAGTGTCTCTTCAGGTCTGCATTCATATCCGACCAGTTTTCCGGTTTGATTTATTGAGTCATCAGTATATTCAATTTTTTGATATGTCACACAAACTCGGCCCTTGCCTGTTGCAATTTCTTCGGCAAAGTTTTTTTCAATATCTGTTAACCCGCCGTCGTCATCGTTATATTTAGGTATTCGTTTGTCTACCAGCGTGTTGTATGTATTTTGTGCACCTATATTCATAAATGTTGACTGCATAAGAACATCAAGCGGAGAACGTTCGCCTTTGTCATAATATGTATTTTGTACTCTTGCACGTACAATAGCATTTCTATCCGGTTTTAGCAGAACTGTAAAATCATCCCAATTGGTCATTTTATGCGGGATTTGAAATTCATTGAGCATCCACAGAATGTCCATTGTGTTTTGTGAGAGGCTGCTCATTTTGAGATTTTTTACAACGCTTATGCTTTCAGAAGTGAGTCCTTCTGCAATTCTTGCAAATTCAGCGGGCATTTTATGAGCAAGATTGAATTCTATGCTTGCTGCAGGGCAGGTGCTTGAATGTACTTCCAGATCTTTAGATGAAATTTTATTTAGGGACAGGAGATTTTCTTTGTTTATAATATCATTGGCTATTTTTTCCGGAATATCTCCAAATTTTTGTGTAATTGTGTAAGGACTGTGAATTTTTTCTATTACTTCTGCAAGTATTTTTTCTCGTTGCAGGCCTTCTACACGTTTCGTTACTGCAATTTTATACAGGTTATCAAGAACTGTAGTGTTGTCATTTGAATTTGCATTCAGAAGTTTTCCTGTTTTTAAAAGCTCATTTATCTCCTTTTTACTTTTTTTGTCGAGCATGGAAATTACTGTGTTATATTTTTCTTTTTCCTCTTTTGTGTTCAATGATGTTTTTATTTTTGCTAAGCCAAAAGAAGGAAGAACAAAAGACGATGAGACGGCGGACTGTTGTTGTATGGCGGGAGAAACAGACATGGGTGCTGTTGCAGCATTGTTGGCCGGCTGCAAGTGATTTGTATGAGTTATATTTAAATTGTTAACACTTGAAATATTTAACACAGTTTTCCCACCTATAATTTTATAAAAACTGAAAATTTTTAAAATTGCTTTTTTTGAGATATAGTTATAAGTATTGTTAAGCTAGGATTGTAAGTTGTTGAAAAGTTTGGAAAACATAAAATTTTTATCCGTTTCACCCGGAGATTTAGTTCTTAGTTTAGACCGGCTCACCCGTTTTAAATATCCTGGATATAAGTATTATCGGGTTTTTAATGATATTTTATTAAAATATCTTGTCTCTCCTAAGTATAGCAAAAATGAGCTTTTAAATCTCGATACCGAAACGTATAAATCTCTGGTCGAGATTGTATGGAACGGGTCAGTAAAGAAATATTGCCCGCAGGATTCTAATGTTATTAATAATTTAATTAAAAACGAAGAGTTCGGCTATTACAATCTTTCTGACGAATTAAAAATACTAATAGATAACAAATTGAATTATGACGGTGTTTTGAGTCTGGTTGAGTCTGAAGATTCTTTGCCCGTCAATATAAAAAGGTTCATATATACTGCTAAAAATGTTTTACCGCCGGCGGATTTAAGAAGAAAATACGGTCTGAAATTTCCCGTGGAAAAAATTGTTCTGTGTGAAGGGATAACTGAAGAAATATTGCTGCCTTGTTTTTCAAGCCGTTACGGATATGATTTTGACAAAGAAGGTGTTCATCTGATAAGTGCGGGCGGAAAAAATCAGGTTGCGAAGCTATACTGTGAACTAAGAGAAGAGTTGAAACTTCCTGTCTTTGTGCTGCTTGATTTTGATGCTGTTGAAACTTCGCAGGTTATCTTGAGAATGAAACGGGATATAGATAGGCTGCATCTTATACACCATGGTGAATTTGAGGATTTATTTTCTTTGTTTCTAATAAAAAGAACAATCAATAATTGTTATAAGAATATTATTCAATGCAAGGTTGATGATTTTAAGAGCAATAAGCCCATGACAAGGGTATTGGGTGAATATTTCAGAGTTAATAATCTGGGTGATTTCCAAAAAGCTGATTTTGCCAGGGCTGTTGCAGATAATGTTAACGGTAAAAAAGATTTAACAGACGAAATAGTGGAAATAATAGAAGAGATAAAATCTTTGTAAAAAAAGCACCGATTGGTGCTTTTTTTAGTATTCAATATTTATTTGCGAGAATTGTACAATTTTATTTTTGCCTCTTTTCTTTGCATTATATAAGGCGTGTTCAGCGTATCTGATTAGTGTATTTGCATCTTCATCTACATTTTGAAGGAACGGGAATGATGCAATACCTCCGGAAATGGTAATAGGATGTTTTTCTTCTTCTCCGGCGGGAATAAATTCCATTTTTTCAATATCTCTTCTGAATCTTTCAGCGAATAAGAATGCATTTTCTTCAGGCGTATTAGGCAGAATAACAATAAATTCTTCATCGCCGTATCTTGTTAAAATATCTTCTTTTCTGACAAAGCCTTTGAGCATTTCTGCTATTTTTTTCAATAACACATCGCCCCAGTCGTATCCGTACATGTCGTTTACAACTTTAAAGAAATCAATATCAAGCAGCAAACAGGAAAGCTTTGTATCGTAACGTTTTGAACGTGAAATTTCAGCTTCAAGACGTTCATGAAGATATTTTCTGTTATGAAGGCCTGTAAGGCTGTCCGTTGTAGAAACTGTATCAATAGTTTCTTTTAATTCTTTTATTTTTAATAAATTTTTTAATCTCAACTGCAATTCTTTTTCATCGATAGGTTCTGTAACAAAGTCAAAAGAATCGCCTCTAAAAAGCAGCTCATCTATAAATTTGTCAGAGATTATGAGTGCGGGAGCAACAAGTTTTGTGACCATTGAGACTTCTTTGAGTTTTTCTTCCGAGCAGTTTAAAACGATGACCGACGGATTAAAAGTCAAGGCATCTTTTAATTCATCTATACCTTTAATTCGAACATTTAATTCTTCATTTTTGGCTATTAAGCTTTCAATATTACCGGAATCTTTGTCGGTAAAAATTACTACATTTCTCATATTCAGAATCCTTTTGTTTTTAGATTATTTATTAATAATATCAAATGTTTCGAATGTTGTACATAATTTATATGAATGAGCGCAGCTGTAAAAATTTGTAAATCCGCTTGAAAAAACTACATATGTAATGCTAAATTGTTTTGTATCTACACCATATGTACCATGCAACAAGTTATATGTTAACGTATGATGAATATAGAGAAGGCACTATTATTGTGATTGGGGAGAAGCTGTTTTGGCAAAACCTGCGTATAAACCTGAAATAAGCTATGGGCATTATAATACTCCGTACAGGTACGCATCTAATGTAAGACCTGCTATAACAAGACCGTATACCAGAAGAAGAGTGCCGAAGAAAACTAATTTCTTTACTCTCCTTTTTAAAGCGGTGATGCTGGTTGTTATCCTTTTATATGTTGCTCCTCATTATATTGATAATATTACACGGCCTTTGTTTATGAAGACTGATAAATATCCTGCGGTTAAGACTGATTACAACAAATTATACAGTCCTACTTCCTCATATTTGAGCAATTCTCATTTTCTCGGTGTAAATATGCTCAATGCTACGGAAACGACAAATCCCCAAATGCAATATTTATATGAAACATACGAAATGCCCCTCCTTGATGCGAAGCTTATTAATCTTGCAAAAGAATATCCGGCTTTGGCGCCTTCCGTCTATGTCTGGGATTATGAGTCGGGCAGGTTTGCTAATTTTAATGCTAATACGGTATATTCAGCAGCAAGTATAATTAAAATCCCCGTTCTTATAAGACTCTTTAAATCTATTGAAGCGGGTCAGGTTACTCTTGATACAAGAATACCTATGACTGAGTATTACAAATCAGAGGGCTCGGGCAGTTTGCAGTTTAAAGGATTAAAAAAATCTTATACTGTTGATGAATTGGCACGGGTAATGATTACTGAATCTGACAATTCTGCGACAAATATGCTTATGACTGCGGTCGGTGGCATGAATGATGTAAACAACGGCCTGAGAGAATGGGGGATTAAAAATACCAGAATAAATGATTGGCTCCCTGACCTTGCAGGTACAAATGTCACTACCGCAAAAGAGATGGCCAGAATGCTTTATAATATCGATAATCCTAATTTTCTGTCATTGAGTTCAAGAGAAAGAATCGTTGATTATATGAGTCATGTGCATAATAACAGATTGATTCAGGCAGGTTTGCCTCCCGAGGCTCTTTTTATTCACAAAACCGGTGATATAGGAAAAATGCTGGGTGATGCCGGTATTGTTTATACACCCAACGGTAAAAAATATATCGTTGTTATTCTCGTTAACCGCCCGTATAATTCGCCGTTAGGCAAAGAATTTATTGTTAAGGCTTCTTCTGTTATATATTCACATATGACATCAATATAAGTTTTTATCGAAATTTTTAAATCGTTGGATGAGAATATGACATTCCTGAGGTAAGAGCCGGAATTAATTTTTTCTTTGCGCCAGTATTTCTTCAAAATCTGCCATTGTATCAAGACCCACTATTTGTTCAAGTGCTGAACGTTTTGATAAAAAGTCGGCTTTGGCTTTATTTTGCATTTGCAAGGCCTCTCTATAAAATGAATCTGCCATAAGTATTTGTTCTTTAGATTTGTTTTGTGCGGCTGAAAATATTTTTTTGCGTTTATTTACAATTTCTTCTGTTTTTATTAATGCCGCTCTTGAGGCCATATAGTCAAAGTAGTAATTTACAATTTTTCTTTGGAGTTCTTCGACTTTTCTTATTAAAACTACCATGTCCGCATCATTTACTTTTGAAAATTTGTAGTTCAAATCTTTTTCGTCAACTGAGAGATTACCGAGTACGCTGCTGCCCATAATTGCCGATACGGCTGCGATAGGATTGCCTACTCCTATGCCGGCAAGACTTCCGGCTGTGGCAATAGGCTTTATAATCTTCTTTACAACGCTTGGGTTTGGTTTGTCTTCATCAGGGTTTGCCAGTTTATAGATAATAAATTTTATTGTTTCGCTTTTCTGCGCTGCCCCCACCCAGAGTAATTTTATGTCATTCAGTGTCTTATCCGAATCCAACTCTAAATCATCCGATATTTCTTTTGATATTTTTTTTAGGCTTAAGTCAGCATATGTCAAATCTTTTACCGCATTTTGTGCATTGTATGCTGCATCCCGTGTCGGAATTTGTTTTTTTGATTCAATTACTTTATATGCTTTTTCTGGAACACTTCCTGTTCCCAAACGGTATGAAGGGCTGATGGGTTCACCTATATCTTCTACGGTAATTGCCAAGGCCGGAGCAAAAGCTATGCTGCTGAGTAAAAAAGCAGAAACGAGTTTTTTTATCATTTGCGGCCTCCTTCTTTTTTAGGTGACGGAATTTTTTTTGCCGTTATTGATTTTGTTGAAAAAAGCTCGTCTTTAAAAGCATATTGGTATAGGTTTAAATTTTCCACAGCCTTTTTCCCTGCAAGTCTTTGCAAATCCATATGATATTTTTTTGCTTCCTGCGTAAGTTTATATTCCTGGTATAAGAGGTTATCATACATAGAAGAAGAAACGAGTATCTCCATGTCATCTTTATTTTTCAGTGCTTCTGAGTAGTTTTTGTTATATAAAACAAGCTGCTGCCGTGTTTCTTTAATTTGTGTTAGAGCTGCTTTATAGTTGTAGTATGAGTTTATGATAGAATCCTGTAATGACTCTATCATTCCTGCAAGTTCTATCAATTCGGTATCAGTAAGAGGCGTTTCTTTAGGCATATTATTTTTGTTGAGATAGTTATTTGCCAATCTTCCTGTTGCATATGATGCAGATTGAACCATATAATCCGCACCGAACATTGCGGGTATGAAAGAAGCGCCGCTCACGAGAGCTGAAAGTGATTTTGCCATAACGGATGAGTGTACACGCTGCTGCTCAGGAGGAATTGAAAGCTTCTTCATTGCAAATTTTATTATATTATTGTTTTCAACAGTTGCTGCCCAGAGGCCTTCTATATCTTCAATATCTTTTTGCTGCTGCAGTGAAATAATACCCTTTATTGCTGTTTCTTCGTCAATAGCAAGGCTTTTTTCATCCCTGACTACTTTAGGAGTCATTTTTATTTTATTTTTTTCTACCCCTTTAAGTTCTATTTCATCAGCAAAGACTATTCCGGCGCTTAAAAATATTATTAATAATAAAGCTATATTTTTTTTCATATTAATATCCTATAATCTATATATATCACACAAAAGTTTATTCTTGTATTAACGGAGAGCAAATATGACAGATTTTGAAGCAATAGTGAATGAGTTTTCTAATATAGATGCTGTTAAGGCAATAGTTATTTCCGGCTCACGAATGTCCGGTGTTGAAGATGAACTGTCTGATATTGATATGTATGTATATGCAAATGAAGAGATTCCGTTGGAACTTAGAAAATGTATATTTGATAAATATACTGTTGAGCAGTCGCTTGATAACAGATATTGGGAGCTTGGAGATGAGATGATAATTAAGGATTCTCAAGAGGGACTGGATATAATGTACAGAGAGCCTAATTGGATTGAGTCAATGATTCATAATGTGTATGACCTGCATTATGCTGCTTTAGGGTATACGACATGTTTTATACATAATGTTGCTTCATCAAGGATTCTTTTTGACAGAAACGGATGGTTCAAGTCCATTCAAGATAAAGTATGCTCCGGTTATCCTGATGAACTTGCAAAAAATATAATTGAGAAGAATCTTCCGTTGCTAAAAGAAAAAAGGTATGCTTCTTTTTATGCTCAAATTGCTAATGCTGTTCATCGAAACGATTATATCAGTGTTAATCACCGGTTGAGCGCTTTTTTTGCAAGTTATTTTGATATTATTTTTGCTTATAATAAAATTTTTCATCCGGGTGAAAAGAGGCTGGTTCGTTTTGTTCTTTCAAAATGTAAATTTATTCCCGTAGATTTTGAAAAGGATGTCAATGCTGTTTTGTGTTGTGATTATTCACGGAAATTACAATATCTTGATGTGTTAATAGACCATTTATATGAAATGATTAAGAAGAGATTTTAATTTTAAAATTTTGTATCGGTTGGCCGCTTAGTAATTTTTTTTGATTTTCCAGTGTATTTTTAATTGCAAATATCCAGCCGGTTTTAGGGTTAACAAAAAGAAAAAATGCAGCCTGGCTTTCCAAAATTCTTTGCTGTTTATCTATCATCAGTTCTCCCTTATCTGACAGTTCAAAAATAGTGAAAGATAAAGGTGAAGAAACGCTGCTTTCAATATATGCGTCAAACCTTGTATTGTTTAGTCTTGTCATATCTCTCAGCAAGGTTTGATTTTTATATGTTGTACACCAGTGGTAGAGTTTTGTTATTATTTCATCTATTTTAGCGGATAAGCTCATGCAGTATTCCTACAAATTCCTCAACAACTTCTTTGTTCCATTTTTTTCCGGAATCTTTTTTTATTATTTCAATGATTTCTTCAAGCGGCAGCGCTTTTCTGTAAGGTCTGTCCTGGTTCATTGCCGTATATGCATCTATAAGTAATATAATCTGAGAGGTAATCGGAATATCTTTGCCGGATTTTTTGTTGGGATAACCTGTTCCGTCCCAATTTTCATGGTGGTTTTCAATAATCGGAATTACATCGGTAATTGAGCTGATGGGCTGTAAAATTTCTCTTGCTGCTATTATGGGATGTTCATGAATTTGTTCTTTTTCTTTTTCCGTAAGCGGGGATTTTTTGTTGAAAATTTCTTCGGGAAGCATTATGTTCCCGATATCATAAAGCAGCATAGCAATTTTTAATCTGTCGATGTCCTCTTTTGAGATTTCAAGTTTTTGCGCAAGTTTTATTCCAAGTGAAATCTTTTCTTTTGTTGAACCGATATTGACAGATGGGTTATAAGTTTGTGACACCATATCCACGATAGAATATAGCGTGTCTTTAGATTCTCTTGTTTTGAGAGACTCATTTTTCAAAGATTCAAGTTTGTCATTTATAGTTTGGGCTAAATTGTCCGGTATAGGTATTCTTTTTTTGTTTATTATATCCATAAATGCCCCGAAAGCAATTGTATGCCAGCTTTCTTCCTCTGCATTTTTTGCCAGTGTGACTCTGTTTCTTCCGTTAATTTTTGAACGGTACATAGCCTGGTCAGTCATTTCAAGAAGCTCATCAAGATTTTGGGAATGTTCAGGATATGTGCCCACGCCTATACTTGCTGTAATTTTTCCTATTTCATCGACATTATAGGATTCTATGGCAGAACGTATTCTTTCTGCGGCAATCATTCCGCCTTTGGAATCAATACCGGGAAGAAGAATACAGAACTCTTCCCCTCCGAGTCTTGCCGGGATATCAATTGAACGTGCGTTTTTTTTCATTACATCCGCAATTGCCTTAATAGCAATATCTCCGGCTGCATGACCGTACATGTCGTTTATTTTTTTTAGATAGTCTAAATCAAGGCTTATAATCGTAAAAGACTGGTTTAATCGTTTTGCACGATCTGCTTCTTTCCTCAACTCTTCATTAAAATAACGCCGGTTGTATAATTCTGTCAATCCGTCTGTTACTGCTTCTTTACGGATAGTTTCGAAAAGATTTGCTATTGTTATAGCCATTTCAACCTGGTTTGCAAATAAACTTAAAAAATTCAGTTCTTTATCCGTAACTATATCTCTGGGCGAAAATACAAGCATAACTCCGAAGGGTTTCTGCGATTGATACAGCGGGATGGCAATGAGTTGTTTGCTTATTCCTAATTTATTAATTTCCTGAATTTGTTCCAGTGTAAAGTCTTTCAGCAGGCAATTTATATTTGAAAGATATTCCTTTGTGCAAAGAATTCTTTGTTCTTTAATGCATCTTGCCAGTGTTGAAGTTTCGTCATAGAAGAGTTTGCTGTCTTGCAGTCTGCCGTTTGAATAGTCCATTAATTTCTTAAAAATCGGACTCATTGAAAAGGCTTTTATCGTGAAATATTTCCCGTTTTCTTCTTCTTCTAGTTTTAAAATTGTGCTGTTTATATACCCCATTTCGCCGTGCAGTGAATTAACAAGTTTGTCAAGCACTGTAGCCAGAGGCTGTGAGGAGTTCATCAAATCCCAGACATGTTTTAATGTTAAGAAGGCTTTATTCGCCTGATCCAGCTCTTGTGTACGTTCAAGGATTTCTTGTTCAAGAGCCAAATTTCTCTCGTAAATTTCCAAAAATTCACGTTTGTTATTTGAAATACTGTATTCAATTTCATTAACTTGTTTTACGAAGTCTTTTATTTTAGAAAATATATCCATTTAGTTTATAGTAGTTTCAAAATAATCAATATTCATTATACAACTTTTGCTGGAAATATAAAAATAATTAAGCTGCTGTAATGAAAATTTACAAAGAATACATTTTTTAGTGGATTCATGTTTTTTGGAAAATTTATATTATATGAAAGTTGAAATCGTCGAGAAAATAAAGAAAACTAAAATATACTAAAGGACCCCATTTATGAGTAATAAACGAGTATCCCAGATTCGTCAGTCAATTCTTAAATATAACACTGAATTGATGCGTCTGCAGCCCAAACTAGATTCTTCGGAATACGTGAATGAAAAATACAATAAAATTTTATTGCAAAAAGCTATTTTGAAAAAAGAACTAGACGATTTGCAAAAACCTTTATTCAAGAAAATAGTTCATATTTTTAAATCCGAAAAAGAAAAGAAAATCAGTGACTATTTTGCATCTTAAATTTTGAATTGTATCAATTTTTTGTATGCAGTCTTGAAAAAAAGTTATTTAATGTTATTATAAATTTAGCAGAAAAAGAAACGGTCAGCCGTTTCTTTTTTCGTTATTACCATCTTAAATTGGATGATTGGTATGGAAAATAAACACATAAATAAATTTGAAATCATTGAAAAGATTACTCCCATTGTTGAAAATACGGCGATGAGATATAATCTGATTCCCATAGAAATTGATTTTTCAAAAGAGTCAGGGAAGTGGTTTTTGAGGATTTTTTTATATTCTTACGAACGTGGTGTTACACTTGATGATTGTGAGCACGTTTCAAGAAGTTTGAGCGATTTTTTGGATGAACTGATACCGGTGAAATACTATCTGGAGGTCAGTTCTCCGGGGTTGGACAGAAAAATAAAATCCGATAAAGAGTATGTGATATTTAACGGAAAAACTATTAATTTGAAATTGAAAAAGCCGCTTGATGGTTCAGGCGAAAAGCAGTTTGTCTGCAAAATTGTTGATTTTAGTGAAACCGAAGGACTTACGGTGGTTAAATGCGGTGAGGATTCACGAATTACAATACCCAAAGAAAATATACTGAGAGCACAATTAGAAATAGAATAAGGAGATAAGAATGATTAAAATCGGAACAGCTCTTTTTGAGGCAACTGAGCAGTTAGAAAGAGAAAAAGGGATATCAAAAGATGTAATTATTGCTTCTTTATGCGATGCACTTGTTGCTGCTTATAAAAAACATATCAGAGTGAAAGATGCTCCGAATGTTGAAGCTATTCTTGATGAAACAACAGGGGAAATAGGTGTTTTCAGGACAAAGCTTGTTGTTGAAAAAGTTGAGGATGAGAATACTGAAATTTCTTTGGAAGATGCAAAAGAAATCGATGATGAAGTTGAATTGGAAGATGAAGTAAAGATTGAAGTTACTCCTGAAAACTTTGGCAGAATAGCTGCTCAATCTGCTAAACAGGTTATTACTCAAAGAATCAGAGAAGCTGAAAGAAAACTTGTTCTTGATGAATTTATGGATAAAAAAGGTACTCTTACTACCGGTATTATACAACGTGTAGAGAACAGAAACGTGTTTGTTAATATTGGAAAA
>CASDVD010000125.1 GCA_949284155.1 uncultured bacterium
AATCTTATGAACAACCTGAATAACCGCAGTTCAGACAAATAAAGCAGCCTTCGCCATAGCCGAGAATGGCTCCGCATTCAGGGCATTTATGTTCTTCTCCCTGGTGCTGTTCAACAGGCTGTTCTTCAACAGCTTTGATTTCGGGCATTTTTTTGTCTTCTTTTTTCTCAAGATTCATTGGCTGGAACTGTCTTGAGTTGTTTCTGTAAACAGTTATACCTTTAAGGTCGTTTTCATATGCAAGCATATAAGAATCAGCTACATCCTGTCTTGTTGCGTTTTCTTCAAAGTTAACCGTTTTTGAAACGGCATTGTCAGTATGAAGCTGGAATGCAGCCTGCATTTTTACGTGCCAGTATGGTGATACATCATGAGCCGCAACAAAAATTCTCTTCGCTTCTTGAGGTACTTCTGCGCAGTGGGCTAAAGTTCCGTCAATTGAAATTTTTGTCATTAATTCTTCTGAATAGAAACCATGTTCTTTTGCATAAGCTTCAAATATCGGATTTACTTCAATCAGTTTTGTTCCGTCCATTACGTCTCTTATGAAAACAAGCCCGAACAAAGGTTCAACACCGCCGGAGGCGCTTGCTATCATTGAAATTGTTCCTGTCGGTGCAATACATGTCGTTGTTGCATTTCTGATTCCGACTTTTGCTATCTGTGCATCTAAATCAGCCCACATATCATCAGTAATCATTCCGGCGGATTTGCCTTTATATTTGTTTGTCAGAAAATCTTTTCCGTCATAAATACTGCCTTTAAAGTTATTAAATCTTCCTCTTGTTTGAGCAAATTCAATTGATTTTACTTTTGAATGGTAGTCAATAAATTCCATTACCTGTGCGGCAAGTCTGGTGCCTTCTTCTGAGTTATATGCAATACCGAGTTTCATAAGCATATCTGCCCAGCCCATAACTCCCAGGCCGATTTTTCTGTTATTTTGAACCATTTCTGCAATTTGCGGCAGCGGATAATTATTAATGGCAATGACATTATCAAGAAAATGTATAGCAAGTTTTGTAACTTCTGCCAGTTTGTCCCAGTCCACACAAAGCTTTCCGTTTTCTTCTTTAATCATAAGTCCCAGATTTATAGAACCCAGGTTGCATGCTTCGTAAGGAAGCAGAGGTACTTCGCCGCATGGATTTGTTGATTCGATTTCTCCGATTAAAGGTGTCGGGTTATCAGAATTCATTTTGTCGATAAATATAATTCCGGGTTCACCGTTTCTCCAAGCTCCGTCAACAATCATGTCAAAAACTGCTCTGGCGTTGAGTTTTCCGACCGGCTGTTTGGTTCTCGGGTGGATGAGTTCATAGTCAGTTCCGGCTTTTAAGGCTTCCATAAATTTGTCAGTGATTGCTACTGAAATATTGAAATTGTTTAATTTAAAGTTATCTGATTTACAATTAATAAAGTCAAGAATATCCGGGTGATCGACTCTCAAAATTCCCATGTTTGCACCACGTCTGGTTCCGCCTTGTTTTACGGCTTCCGTTGCTGCATTGAATACTTCCATAAAGCTTACAGGCCCTGAAGATACGCCCATGGTAGAGCGTACTACATCATTTTTAGGTCTTAATCTTGAGAAAGAAAAACCTGTTCCGCCTCCGGATTTATGTATGAGTGCAGTATTTTTTACTGTTTCAAAAATGCCTTCAAGCGAATCTTCAACAGGAAGAACAAAGCAAGCAGCCAATTGTCCCAGCTCTCTGCCTGCATTCATTAATGTTGGTGAATTAGGCATAAAGTAGCGGTGTGTAATAAAATCGTAGAATTTTTGTGTTGTTTTTTGAATTTCTGCATCGCTTGCGCCGAATTGTTTGTCTGCTGCAGCAAGAGTTGATGCCACTCTTAAAAATAATTCTTTTGCTGTTTCAGTAGGTTTGCCGTCCTTGTCTCTTTTTAAATATCTTTTTTCCAGTACTTTAAGTGCATTTTCCGACAAACTTAATTTTTCTTCCATTTCGATACTCACTTCGATAGTTCTCCCCAAATAATTTAATATTGTCCAAACTTACTTAGTATCAGTATTATGTTAAAAAAAATATAAAAATACTGATTTAAAAATATTGTATAATAAACGCCCATGCCAAACAAACATTTAATACAAAATAGTTACACATATTTATATTGACAAAA
>CASDVD010000126.1 GCA_949284155.1 uncultured bacterium
ATGAACAATGTGATTAATCATATTGTTTCAAGAAATATAAACGATGGCGTAAACCTGATATACCGTAAATTATCGGAAGTCTTGAATATTATAAAAAAGGCAAATGCACTGCCGGAAAAAGAAGTCGTTGCCATAATAAAACAATGTATTTATTCTACGGAAAAGACAATATTGAACGGTGAAAAAGGCGATGAAGATTTGACTCTTGTATTGCAGCGGCTGGACATCGTCAAACAAATGATAGAACTGAATCTGTCTCAGAATCCGCTTTCGAATCTGGCTGCGGGTATAACTGATTCCGGTTTGACTGTAAAGAAGGCTCAGGACTTTTTCAATTCGTTTGAATCTACATCAATAAAAACACTCAGGGTTGATACGAAAAAACTCGACAAACTCGTTAACCAGATGGGTGAGTTAATAATAACAAGAATTAAACACCAGAAAAATATTTCAGAACTGGAAGAAATACTTGAAGAATTAAATGAGTGGAAAAATTTTAACCATAAATCTCAAAGTTTTATAAAATACTACGATAAAAAGCTTGTTGCATCAATAGAGTCAGGCGATTATGCAAGTCTTTCCGTGTTTAGCAAACAGATTTATTCTATTTTTCAGGAAAATGCTTTTAAAATAGTAAAGCTGAATAATAGAATATTAAACCTTCAAAAATCAATAGATGAAGACGATACAAAGTTCAATTTAATAGTTACCCAATTGGAAAGTATGGTGAAGAATATACGTGTATTGCCGCTGGCTACGATATTTCATATGTTTCCGAGAATGATTAGAGATATTTCCAAAGACACCGGAAAAAAAATTGAGCTGTTAATATCAGGTAGCGAAACCAGTGCGGATAAAAAAATAATAGAAGAAATAAAAACACCCCTGATGCATATAATCCGGAATTCAATAGACCATGGCATTGAAACACCTGATGAAAGGATTCTTGCGGGAAAACCTCAAACAGGACAAATCCATCTTCATGCAAAAAGTCTGGAAAATAAAATAGTAATAGAAGTAAATGATGACGGCAGAGGGATTGATCTTGAAGTAATAAAAAAACGTGCAATAGAAAAGAAACTGATTACGGAAAAAGAACTGGAATATCTTACCAATGAACAGATTATGAATATTATCTTCTGGTCAGGTTTCTCAACCGGTGATGTTGTCACGGAAATTTCGGGGCGAGGGCTGGGACTGGATATTGTCCAGACTAAAATTTCACAGCTAAACGGCAGAGTGAAAGTCTTTTCCGTTGCCGGACACGGTACAAAAATCAGTATAGAACTTCCTATATCTATGTCTACGTTGAAAGCGTTTATCGTCGAGTCTTCCCATCAGCTTTTTGCACTTCCGATGACATCGGTTAAGAATGTTATGTGGGTTAAAGAGGAGCAGATTTACAGACGCAATGAAGTAAAATCTATCCTAATAGAAGGGAAATCTACACCGCTTTATTTCCTGTCCGAGCTGCTGGCGCTCCCGGATGCTGATATCCAAACGGATAAATATACCGTTGTAATGATAGAAGTTGAAAACAGCCTTATGGGAATAATTGTAGATAAAATACTCGGTGATCAGGAAATATTACAAAAGAAACTTTCAGCACCGATATTGAAACTAAAGAATATTTCAGGAATAACAACGCTTGTTACGGGTGAAGTTTGCTTGATATTGAATCTTATAGAATTATATAAAAATACATATATAGGACTTGAAAACAACGGAATTACGGATAAAAAGCATAAAATGCTTCCGAAATCCAATAGAGATTACACGATTCTTATTGTCGATGATTCAATAACCACACGTTCTTTGATGAAGAATATTTTGTTCCATTGCGGGTATAATTTCCAAATGGTGCAAAATCCGAAAGAGGCGTTTGAAGTCTTAAAAAAATCAAAATTTGATTTGATATTGAGCGATTTGGAGATGCCGGAAATGGACGGAGTAAGATTTGTGAAAGAATTGAAAGCAAATCCTGAATATGCAAAGATACCGGTGCTCATCGTGTCATCTTCAAGTAATAATGAGCTAAAAGCCGCTGACTGCAAGGCTGACGGCTATATTAATAAAACTGAGTTTAATCAGGAGCACCTGCTGGAGAGAATTAAGGTATTATTAGGTAATGCATAACCCGGAAAACCACAAATATTCTGATAAACAGCGGCATATGAATCAGGTATGTACATATGCATTAATGCTTTTTGATGCCGTTAAGAATGTGATACCTGATTATATACCTGATGACAGACCGCTTCTTCAAGCTGCGGCGCTATTTCATGATATTGGGTATTCAGTTTCACGGACATCTCATCATAAACATTCATTGGATATAATTTTAAAAATGCATCTGCCGGATTTTGATGAAGAGGCGAAAAAAGTCATTGCACATACTGCACGCTATCACCGTTCTTCTTTCCCTGACGAAACAAAGCATAAACGATATGCAGCTCTCAATGCGACTCAAAAAGCGAGGGTAAAAAGACTTGCTGCACTGCTCCGGATTGCGGACGGCCTTGATAAACCGGAGAAAAACCTGATTACCGGCATGGAATTTTATGACAACGGTAATTTTTATACCCTTGTTGTGCGTACTGTCGGCTTTGCTCCAAAACTCAAAATGGCCGGGACTAAAAAAGATTTTTTTGAATACCTGTTTTCAAAACCTTTGAAAATAGAATGCAAAAGACTTTAGTGTAACTTTGGTTTAGGTATTGTATAAA
>CASDVD010000127.1 GCA_949284155.1 uncultured bacterium
CCCATTAAACTTTGTAAAAATTGGGGCAGCAGAACTATGGTTACATAAATAATCATATTGACACTTGAGCCCAATATTGTTCCGATAAAGAAATTTTTATCTTTAAAAACTCTTAAATTTACAATTGCATTTTTACATTCTAATTCCCAGACTATAAAAAATATAAAAGAAAAAGCGGAAATTCCAGTCAACCAACATACCCATGTAGTGTCAAACCAGTCATATTGCTGTCCTTTGTCAAGCACAACCTGCATTGAAAAAAGCCAGATTACGAGTGCTGTTAATCCTACAAAATCAACTTTTTCGGGCCGTTTTCTTTGAATAATTTCTTCTATATTGCAATGTACAAGTATTACGGAAAATATCCCGACCGGTATATTAATAAGGTAAATCCACTGCCAAGCGGAGTTGTCAACAATAAAGCCTCCAAAGCTGGGGCCAAGTATGGAAAATACCATTACTGCAAGCGCAAATAAGGCCATTGCCTGTCCTCTTTTTTCAAAAGGAAATGCTGCAATAAGGATTGCCTGAGATATTGGCATCATCGGGCCTCCGCCTATACCCTGGACAATTCTTCCCAACACAAGAAAATTCAAGCTCGGTGAAAAAGCACATATTACTGAACCAATTGTAAATATGGTGATAAATACCTTTAAAAAATTGACTCGGCCCATCATATTTTCCAGCCAGCCTGTCAGGGGAATTAATATTGCATTTGCAATCATGTAACTCGTTATTACCCAGTTTGCTTCATCAAGCGTTGAACCGAATGAGCCGGCAATGTGCGGTATAGCTACATTTGTTGCGGATGTAGCAAGCATTGCAAATGCTGTCGGAAACAGTATGGTGAAGGCAGTGAGCCATAACGGCACCGGTTGTTTCTGATGTTCTGGTTCGTTTATTTTATGATGTACTTGTGCTTCGGCTGTTATACTCAATTTATTTTACCTTTACTTCCGGTACTACTGACATTCCTGGTACAATATTGTAATTTGAAATATCTTCAGTGAATACGATTTTTACCGGAACACGCTGTACTATTTTTACATAGCTCCCGACTGCATTCTCCGGCGGAAACAGGCTTGCTTTTGCACCTGTTGCACGTTGTATACTGTCTACTTTACCTTTGAACTTTTTCCCGGGGTATGTGTCTACTTTTATTTCTACCGGTTGTCCGGGGTGCATATTTGTCAATTGGGTTTCTTTAAAGTTTGCAACTATCCACATTTTTTCCGGCACTATAGCAAGCAGCGGCTGCGCAATTTGAACGTAATTGCCCTGTTCTACAGAACGGTTTGTTATTAATCCTTCTTCGGGTGCATAAATTTTAGTGTAAGAAAGGTTTAATTTTGCTTCTTCAACTTCTGCTTCGAGCCTTTTGATTTCTGCTTCTGCTGCTGACTTTTTGGCTTTTGATGATTGAAGCATAGATTCAGATGCTTTTTGTTTTTCTATGGCTGCTTTATGATTTGCCGCTGCTACCGTCAAACCTGTTTTGCTGCTGTCGTATTCTTGTTTTGATGAAATTCCTTCTTTATACATGTCTGAATATCTTTTGTAATCTTTTTTTGCAAAATCAAGTTTAGAGGAGGTTGAAGTTATGTCTTCCGTTGATTGTTTAAGTCCTGCAGTTGCCTGATTGATTTCTTTTTCCGCAATATTCAGTCCTGCTTTTGCTTCAGCGAGTTTTGCTTCTTTTTGTGCAAGAGCAACTTCATAATCTTTGGGGTCTATTTCAAGAATCAAATCTCCTTTTTTTACGTGTTGATTATCGTCGACGAGAAGTTTTAATACCGGGCCGGAAACACGTGGCGCCACGGATACAATATGGCCTTCAACAAAGGCATCATCGGTTTCTTGAAAATGGATGGAATGTATTAAAAAATATATGCCGGCAATAAGAAAAAGAATTGCTGTTATAGTTGGAACTATAACTCTTTTTTTTGCGTAGCTCGGACGGTTATCTTCTGTTGTTAATTCTCCATCGTTTTGAACTTGTTTTATTTCCGTTTCTGTTTTGTTGTTAATATTATCGGGTGTGCTCATTTATATAGTTCCTCTCTTTATTTTTATATTTGTAGCTTTACTTTGCCGTCAAGGTTATCAATCATTTGTCCCAAAACTTTCTGACATGCTTCTAAATCTTCTGTTGAAATATTTTTTACAGTTTCGTCACGAAGCTCTATCATATAAGGCTTTATTTTTGCATGTACTTCTCTGCCTTTAGGCGTTAGATGAATTTTCAAGATTTTTCTTCCGTTTACATCAGGTATTCTTATTACCAGCCCATCTTTTTCCAGAATATTAATTATTCTTGTTATGTTGGGTCTATCTTTGTAACTCATTTCGCATATTTGTCTTTGGTACAATTCTCCTTGTTCATCAAGAAGTGCCAAAATCATATATTGTTCCGGCGTAATATCAAATTCATTTTGCGCAAACATTTGAAGTGTCGCTACTTTTGATAACAAGCCCGTTGCCATTAATGTAAATAGTACTTTTTTATTTAAAAAGTTTTGCGGCATGTGTAATTCCTTAAAAAATTCTTGTTATAAAATAATCTTGTGTTATTATAATAACACAAGAAAAAATAATGGAAGAGCCGAAATGAAAAAAATCTTAATAACATTGCTATTATTGCTTTTTGCCGCACAGATTTCTTATGCAAAACCCCAAAAAGAAGCTGTGGACAATAAAAAATTGTATGTAAATTTGCAATGGTGGGAAAGATATAATGACCCCTATCTGACTGAATATATGCAAACCGTGTATAAAAATAACCATGACTTAAAAATTGCAACACTAAAAGTTAAAGAAGGTGAAAGACTGGTTAAAATTTCTTTTGCAAATGAATTGCCGCAGCTTTCTCTGGACGGAAGTCTGAACAGAAATTTAAAATCAAGTGATTTGTATTTTGGTAACATGCAAATAAAGAGCTTTAAACAAAGTGAATTGCAGCTTCCATTAACTATGAGTTATGAAATAGATATATGGGGGGTAAATCGTTTTCGTACAAAAAGTATTGAAAAACAGCTTGAGATGATAATGCAGGATGAACGTGCAAGTTATATTGCTCTGACTTCGTCTTTTGCGTCTGATTATTTTAATTTGGTGCGTCTTGATAAACTTATTGAGCTGGAAAAAGAAATCGTTGAGCTGCAAAAAGAGATAGTAAAAAAGACTCAGATAAAATTTAATAACGGCTTATGTTCAAAAAATGAAGTTTTAAATGAACAAAAGGCTTTAACATACTTTGAAGAAGATTTAAATAATCTTCTTGACAAACGTGATGTTGTAAAACATCAGCTGCATGTATATCTTGCGAGTGAACCGGAATCTGAGGTGGTGCATTCAAAATATGAAGATTTACACCTGTTAACAGGTGTACCTTCTCATTTTGATTCTGATGTTATAACACAGCGTCCTGATTTTATCAGGGCTGAAAATAATATTAAGCGGGCGGGATACAACGTGAAGGCAGCCAAAAGGGATTTTTTGCCTAAGTTTGTGTTGTTTGGACAACTCGGTTTTAATGCTTACCAGTTTAATAAACTTTTTGGTTCACCCGCACAAATGGCGGCTGCCGGTATACTGCCTCAATTAGATATTTTTGACGGGGCCAGAAAGTGGAACATAATGAAGCTAAAGAAATTGGAATATGACGAGGCTTTTCAGGTTTATGAACAAACTATACTAACTTCTTTTCAAGAAGTAAATGATGCTTTGAGTGCCAATAATACAGCTCAAAAAAATTATAAAGACAGTGAAGACCGAGTCAAATATGAAGATGAAGTGTATAATTTAATAAACAAAAAAGAAAAAATAGGTGCTGCCTCTGAGTTAGAGCTTTTATATGCAAGACAGCGCAGGCTGCTCACTCAAAAAGAGGAAGTTATTAGTAAAGTAAATTGTCTTATAAGCTCTATAACTCTTTATAAAGCGGTCGGGGGACAAGATTTATATAAGATAGTCGAGCATATTTAATAATAAAAAAGAGGTTTATAAAACCTCTTTTTTATTATATTTCCTGAATCAAAGTTAAAGTCAGGGAATTAAAGCGTTTTAAGATATTCATCGATGGCTTTTGCAGCACGTTTTCCTGCACCCATTGCATTGATAGCATTTGATTCTCCGACAGGCGCAACATCTCCGCCTGCAAATACACCCGGTATAGAAGTTTTTCCGGTTTGTGCATCAACAACAATGTATCCCTTACTGTTAGTTTCTAAATCCAAACCCTCATGTTCTGCTGATTTTTGTATAATCGGGTTGGGGCCTGTGCCTAATGCTACTATTACGGTATCAACATCAACATCGACATATTTGCCGGTTCCGACCGGACGGCGTCTTCCGCTTTCATCAGGCTCTCCGAGTTCCATGATTTCGAATTTCATTCCGTTTACATAACCGTCTTTGTCGTAAATCTCAACGGGAGCATGCAGCAGCTTGAAGATGATTCCTTCTTCTTTGGCGTGTCTAATTTCTTCGAGTCTTGCAGGAAGCTCTGCTTCTGTTCTTCTGTATAGTATATAAACTTCTTGGTATCCTACTCTTACGGCTGTCCTTGCAGCATCCATTGCCACATTCCCTCCGCCTATAATAGCTGCTTTTTTACCAACTTTAAGAGGAGTGGGCGTATCTTCTCTGTTTGCCTGCATAAGATTTACTCTGGTAAGAAATTCATTTGCGCTGTATACTCCGTTCAAATTTTCTCCGGGAATGCCGAGCATCTTGGGCAGACCTGCTCCGGAGCATAAAAATACAGCATCATAACCTTCCTCTTTAAGCTGGTTTATCGTGATGGATTTTCCGACAATTACGTTTGTATGGAATTTAACACCGATATTTTTTAAGGAAGTTAATTCTCTGTCCAGAACGGTTCTTGGAAGTCTAAATGGAGGTATACCGTATCTTAATACACCGCCGAGTTTGTGCAATGCTTCAAATACCGTTACATCATATCCTAGTTGTCTTAAGTCGGCTGCTGCTGTAATACCGGCGCATCCTGAACCGACTATTGCTACTTTTTTGCCTGAAGGTTTAATTTGGTTCATTTTTGCATCGGTCTTATCGCCTACGTATCTTTCCAGAGCACCGATAGCTACAGGTTTCCCTTTTATGCCCAGTATACAGTTGCCCTCGCATTGTCTTTCCTGCGGACAAACACGACCGCAAACAGAAGGAAGCATGCTTGTCTGTCTGATAATATCACCTGCTTTTTCAAGATTTCCTTCTTTAACTGCTGCTATAAAATCAGGAATTTGAATATTTACTGGGCAGCCTTTTACGCATTTTGCATTTTTGCAGTGCAGGCATCTTGATGCTTCAAGTTTTGCCTGTTCATCCGTTAAATTATCTTCTACCGCATCAAAATTAGTTCTTCTGATGTTTGGATCCTGTTCTTTAGGATGTTGTCTTTCAATCTTCTCCATAATTTACCTATGCTCCATGATATTTTTTATATGAGTTAATTATATTATAAACACATTGGACAAGGAAAATGAATCCGTTTATAATTATTCAATAATAAAGTGAGGATATATTAATGAGTGAAGCAAGACGCTGGTATGATAAAGATCCGATTTTAAAAGAGGCTCTGGAATTGTTAAGACTTCAGCCCAGTGATACAAGGGCAGAAGCTGCTGATTATATTCTTAAACTGCAAGAGCAGGTTGCTGCTGATGTTATCGAACGTTTGTATGAAACTATAACAAAATATCAGGGTAAGGGAAACCGCTGGTATGATAATGACCCTGTTATGATTAAAGCTATTGAAATGCTCAGGCTGGCACCTCCAAAAATGCAACGAATGGCCGCTTTAAAATTACTTTTGTCACTTGAGCAAAATTCTGTTGATACGGAACATTAATAAACAATTATGAAAAGTCACTTAAGAGATGTACAAAATCTTATTGATAAAAGAGGTATTGAAATTCAAAAAGTCGGCATAAAAAATGTCGATTTGCCTCTTATTATCCAGAGAAAAGATGCTGATAACCAGATTGTTTCAGCAAAAGTTAAAATTTCAGCTTCTTTGGACAGTTCATATAAAGGAACTCA
>CASDVD010000128.1 GCA_949284155.1 uncultured bacterium
GGTTACTGCTTTGCTGTTGCATGCAATGGTTGAGATTGTCAGTTTTTATAAAGAAAAATTGCATCAGGTTTTAGAAAAATAGGTTTGGATTAATTGTTCTAAATACACGTATAATAAGCTTTTTCAGCGTTTGAAATCGTTTATCTTTGTTGCGATTTGTAAAGGCTGTTTGGCTTGATATGATTGTATTTTTAAAATTACGTTACAAACAATATTGAAGATGTATATATAAATATGCTACAATAGTAGTAGAAAGGATAAAAAATAATCATCACCATGAACACAATGTTGTATGAAAATCAGAAAAGTATAGGTAAAATCGTTAATAGTTCATTTTATTTTACTATACTTATGACAGTGTTCTGTGCTCCTAATTTGATGATTAATAATCCTTTGGCGGCGTTGGGAACGGAAATTGTAAAAACTGCTTATGTAAAAACCACGCCGATTCCTTCATCAGAGCCTCTTGTTACTTCACAGCCGATGAGCCTCACAGAAGAAAAACAAAGATGGGATGCTATGTTGAGGCAACGGTACAAGGGGTACAGGGTTGTGACTGTTTCAGAGGGGATAAAACATGTCCGGCTGGTGAGGTATATCAATTCCCGGCCTGTTAAAATCAATGTATTAGAAGTAAATCAAAAAATTAATCCTAATTTAGAAATATCACCGCAATTAGCATCAACAAATTTAAAACGCAGGGCTACTATTAGAACTATCGCTCAAAAGAATAATTCTATCGCCGCTATTAACGGCACTTATTTTAAGCCCCAGACAGGAGTTCCTTTAGGTACACTTATGATAGATAAAAAAATCTATACAGGTCCTATTCATAATCGTGTTGCAATGGGAATCGGCAAAAACGGATTCAAAATGTCGCAGCTCGGTATAGATTCATCTGTATCGACTGGAAGTTATAAGGTTAAAATAGACAACATAAACCAGCCGAGAATGCTTTCAACTTATGTTTTGCTCTATACAAGGGACTGGGGGGCTGCTTCGCCTGTTCCTCCAAAGTATGGCGTAAATATTGCTGTTAATGCTAAAGGTCAGATAGTTTCAAAAACCTATGCCGCAGCGAACATCCCGGAAAACGGATATGTAATTTCAGGGCCTGTCAAAAAATTAAATCCGTTTCTCAAGGCTTCTTCTATGGAGCTCGATATGAAAATGAATCAGATATGGGATGATGTTGAGCATATAATCAGTGGCGGGCCTTACTTAATTAAGGACGGTCAGATTTATATAGATGTCACTGCTCAAAAATTAGGTTCAATTACCGGGAAAAATCCGAGAACGGCAATCGGTTATACAAAAGATAATGAGTTTATTATGGTGACTGTTGACGGTCGTGAACAAAGTTCTGTGGGAATGACATTAGGCCAGCTTGCTAAATTTATGCAGGAACTCGGATGTATTAATGCCATGAACCTTGATGGCGGTGGTTCTTCTGTTATGTATGTTAACGGACGTGTTGTAAATAAACCTGCTCAGGCCGGCGGAATTCCTCTTTCCAATGCACTGACTATTTCTGAAAAGCATCAAATAGCCGCTGCTCCCGGTCAAGATGAAGCAAATTAACCTATCTGTTTTAGCTGCTGCTGAGCAGAGTGTGCAATATTAAATTTCATATTAGCCAGCTGAACATATGGGTTATTGTTTCTTCCTCGGAAATTCGGTGTATAAGTACCGCCTTGGCTTGTTAAATAATGTTCTCCTGAGAAGCTGTATTCTCTTAAAAGGATAATTCCCCTGTTGCCAAGAGGTATATCACCACCTCCGGTGTTAATAATTTTATATGTATTACCGTCTTTTACCACTTTATATTTATTATTAGGATTTTGTGCATCGTAATACAATGTTTCAGGCTCAAGTCCGTTGGGCAGACCGGCATTTCCGTTATAGCCGTCAAGATAAATTGCGGGCAGCGAACAATCCATTCCTGTATTGAGTCTGTCTGCTCCGTATCCTGCATTATGGAATACACAGATTGCATCTGTTTTGTCGTTGTACCTGTAAACAACACCTGCGTCTCCGGGTGATTTATGTACTTTTACAGGTTTTCCGTCCTGCCATTCAATCATTTCTGTCGGGTTTAGTTTTTGTGAGGCCAGTGGTATAGTTGCACCGTTTATTAATGCAGAAGCTCCTTTTTGGTTTCTGATATTCAGGATATTTTTCAAATCTTCATTATATTTTTGTATAAATTCATAATCAGAATCTTCCAAACGTTCAAAATGCAGGCGGCTTCTGTTATTTTGGGTGGCATTTTTTGCGATACTTTCCCATCCGGTTTCACCGAGTTCGTCACCGCCGTATACTGTGGGGTTGCCAGGCATTCCAACCATATAAAAGAGTGCTGATGTGTATTTTGTCAAGGCCGGTCTCAGCATATATTCCAAAATTTCAGCTTTTACCTTTTTATATAAATCAGGATTTTCTGTTAGGAATTTGTTAAGTTTCATATTTTTTAAGGTTGCTTGTTGAAATACATCATCAATTGTTTGGTCAAAGGGTCTGACTCCGAATTCTTCACCGGGGAAGAATTTTTCTGAATTTTTATATGAATATCTTCCTTCGGCAAGATCTCCTATCATTTGATAAATTCTTGTTTTATATTGTTTAAAATGTTCATTGAATACTGGAGAATTATCAAATGCTTTTAACATAACATTTTTTACTGCTTGTGCTTTATTGGCCAAGAAACCCTGTCCTTCTTCATCTGCATACATTTTTACAGCCAATGTATGCAGGATTCTTGGTTTATCATGGTTTCCTGAGAACGTATGTGCAAAGTTTACATCGTCCATAAATCCCTGAAAAAGGCTGTCGTTCAATATGGAGGGTGTTGTATAGCCGAGATTGTCTTCATGGTGCTGGCTTTCTGAGCTGGTTCCATAAGCCGCAAGAGGTCTTCCATACATGTAATTGTAATCTGTAGTGGTTGTAAAATTAGTTCTGCTTATGAAGTCTTGTTTGAACAATCCTTTCAGATTTCCGTTAACGAATTTTTCGTTCATATCCAGAACCATTTCCCCTATTGTGTATGCTTTTGGATTGAATTTTCTTACATTTTTATTAAATTGTACCCAGAACCGGGAAAATCTGTCATAGCAATCTTGTTCATCAAAAATACCTGCTTCAACATTATCCCAATCTCCGACATCTTTTGAAGCGTCTATTCTCCAGTCAAGTCCTGATTCAGATTTTTGGACTATTAATCGTGCTACATTAATTGTGTCTGAATCTACGTTTTGTGCTTTTTGTGCAAGATATTCTATAAATTTTGTTCTATCTTTTTCATTTATTTGATTTATTCTTTCTTTAATAATTTCTATAAATTGCTGGGCAGCAGCTTCCGGGGATATTGCAAATTGCAAACCTAATGTTTCTGCTGATATTTTTTTCAAATCATTTGTGTTGTATTCAAACTGAATATATCCATCGGGATCTTTAGAAAATTTAGGATGTACAGTAGGCGCAATTGTCGAAATATATAGGAATTTAGCAATTTCCGGAGCAACTAAAGCATAAAATTCTTTTCCTTCTTCCGTTAATTTTCCATTTGACTGTACTATACGAAATCCGGCCCGCTCTCCTACCTTTTGGAGTATGGAAACTGCCTTATCCGTCATATCGTCAGCAATAAAATTATCCATTGCGCTATATGTTTTTAAATATTCTGATGGCAATTTTTTATAAAATGTATTTTTTTCTTCATACAATTCATATCTGGACTTGCCGACAGTGTCTTCACTCACTGCAAAGTTTTTCAAATACGGATATGCAAGTATTGATGTTAAATCCGGTGAAAATTCAATACCTTCAAGAGGATAGGACATAAGACCGTCCGTAATATTTTGAGGTGTTTCAACAGGAAGCAGACGATAACTTCTTTCGCCGTTTTTTTCTATTGTCAGTATATTCTCAAGAGGAGATTCACCGTTAATTTTTTCAAAAACCAATTCTGCTGATTTGGGGAGCTTTTTATTTTTTATCAGATTTTTTATTGCCTCTTCGTAAGTAAATCCGGCGTTTAACAGTTTGCCAATTTCTTCTGCTGTATATGATACAAGTGTTCTTGAAACTTCTGATGTCCAAAATTTACCGACCTGAATGGTATCATCCTGTACTTGATACTGCGCAGCTTCTAATGCTTTTCTCTTATCAGGCATTGCTTCTTTAATTTTTACAGGTGCAATCATGAAACGTTTTTTTGCAATATCGCTGTTTCCGACCCACAAAGAAATTCCCGCATCTTCATTTGATTCTACCAATTCAAAATTAGACCAGCGTCTGAGTGTATCTTTAAATTCTATATTCGGGTCACGTTTTTGAAGCTCTTTAAATTTTTCAAAATTCTTTTTTACATCTTTTGGGCTTACTCTAAAAACATAAGGCTGAGCAGAATCTTTATAGTTGTTTATTTCGTGTTTATCAGGTGCATTTTTTCTTCCGTATACATTAAATATTTTTTGTTGTTTTACCTGTTCATCTGTTACAAGTCTGTCATCAAATATTTGTATATATGTCGGTTCCTGTGAATTTACAGGCGTTTGGAAAATAGCTTTTTCTTTATAACCGTCTTCAGTTTTTTCAAAATCGATTCTATAAGGGGCATTTATTAATTTTATATGTATATGTTTATTTGTCTGAGGCTGTTTAGAAAATACACCGAGTTTTATTCCGTTATTTTTAACGTCTGTTGTATCAAACCAGTTGATAAACGGTGATTCTTCGCCCCAGGTAAGGATATCTTTTATATGTATGCCTTGCATTCCTTCATTTACAAAGGCTCCGTCTGCTACCCAGCCCATATCTCTTTTGAAGAGTTCTTTTTGCAGACGTTGAAAATCGTTAAAATTCCCAAGAGTTTCCGTTATTTGATACGGATTTGCTGTCCAGTATCCGTGGCTGCTGACTGTGTCCTGACCAAAAATAGGCGTTCCCAGAATTCTTCTGATTCCAAAATCTTTGAAATAATCAAGTTTGTTTATAATTTCGGAGATGGAGCCGCCGAGATGGTTAAAATGGTTTCTTTTTTCTTCGGATAAGTTAGGCACTACCGAATCAGGATACAGGTGTTCCATTTGTCTGGGAAGTGTATGCCCCGGACGGTTAATCGGCATTGCTATATTGAACATTTTTTCTTTTTGGTTAACATCGTATAAATTTTTCTTTGTATAATCGTGATATATATGTTTTCCGTCCAGTAAAAATCTATAGCCGAGTATTTTATCAGGGTCGGTCAATAGTGTCGAAACATCAAGTTTTAGGCCGTTTTTAGGTAAATCCCGTGTATCAAGATTTTTCATATCATTGGTCAGAAGTTCAAAAGAGCCGTCTTTTTTTCTTTGTAAGATTGCAAATTGAATTTTTGTGTTTGCCGGTGCATTAGGCAGATTAAATATATAGTTCAAACGTCCATGTTCATCTTCTGTTAGAACATGGCCTTTAAATGATGGTAATGAATTTGTCTTTTTTTTAGCAACGGGATTTGTGACAGTATAATATTTTGTTTGTTTGTCCCCAGTTATAAGCATGCCTGACCCCTTTAAAACTTTACTATTATTATTAAAGAAGAACGAAAAAAAATTTGCTAGCTGTTTTTAAGATTTTTGATTTTTGTTACAAAATTTCAATTAGTTTTTATTAAATAATTTATAAAATTTTATTTATTTTATACTATTTTTATGGATAAGAAAAATAATACTCTTAAAAAGAAAAAAATTCCCGAAATAAAAATAAAATCAATGGGTATTGACATTGATAAAAATGAGTATAGAGAAATAGTTCTTTCTAATTCAAACAGGCCTGAAAACACTTATTTTAAAGGATTCTAATGTCCTTTATTCTTTAGGCAGACTGTTTGTTTCTTCTTTATCAAGATTTATGTTTTCATCATCATCCTGAGCGGTATTTTGAAAAACATTATATTCTTTTGTACCGGGATTTTTTATTGTTAAGTTTTGCAGGCGGTTTTTTGCTTCTTTTTTAGACGAATCTGATTTTACTGCATTTGTGTAGTAATATTTTGCTCTTGCTTCATCATCCAGTTTTTCATAGCAGATACCAAGTTTAAGATTTGTTTTGTAATTTGTTCTGTAACCGTGTGTGTATGCTTCTGTATAATATTTTATTGCTTCAGAAAATTCTCCGTCTTGAAAAAATGATTCCCCCAGGTAGAAATTTACTTTAGGGTTATTTTCATCAAAATTTAGTGCCAGAAAAAGATTATTTTTTGCATCTCTTACTTTATTTTGTGCCAGTGCGACTCTTGCTCTGCCAACATATGCATTTTTATTTGAAATATCAATTCTGTTTGCCTGATAGTAAAAATATTTTGCTGCAATTAAGTATCTTTCCATTCCTGTTTTGTCAACAAGATTTTCATAGTAGTTAAGAATTTTGTCTCCTTTTGCGGCGTATGAGTCTGCTGTTTCATTAGGTGTATCGTTAATAATGGAGGCTGTCTCCTGAATTGCATTGCAATAAGAGGGGCAAAAGAAAAAAAGTAACAATATTAATAATAGTTTTTTCATAATATCAAAGAGTCTGAGGTTTTATCTTAATAATTCACAACAAATAATATTATAACATCTTTGAATTGTGATATAAAAGATATAGTAAATAAAATAAATAAAAAGTAATTTTCAATTGCGGGGGTGTGGTGTTTACAGAATCTGTTTGTTTTTATGGCTTATCGGGGCTTTTGTTGGGGAGTTTGGTTCTTGTTATTTTTGCACCCAGGATGTTTTTAGCTTTGATTTCGTTACTTTTCGGTATTTTATTTACCGGGTTGTTATGCTGGAGTTTGAATGCAAAATTTATTGCTGTGTGTATGTTTTTGGTCTTTGGGGTTGTTCTTTGTCCTGTTATTTGGACTTTAATGAATATGATTTCAAGGTGGAATCTTCCTTTAAAACTCGTGAATCCTGCTAAAATTATTTTTACTGTATTTTCTTTGATTTTATTTATTTTTGTTACGGTATTATTTATCAGAGAAGAATTCAGCAGTTCTTTATTAAATATTTTCAATTTTGTAAATATAAAATCTTCTGAGGGCTTTAACTTTAGTGAATATGTTTTCCCTCTTCATCTCATTGTCATTCTTTCAATAATCACAATTATCGTTATAAAAGCACTGGTGTTTTCTAAAGACTCGGATGCGGAAAATGAAACTGAAAGAGAATGTGAAAGTGCAGGGGGACAGGATGTTTAATATCATTTTTGATATAGGACTTTTACACTATTTGATATTAGGTTTGCTAATGTTTATTTTAGGGGTTGCAGGTATAATAATTTCCAGAAACTTATTGAGAATTGTTATGTCTATGCTTATTGTTTCATTATCAATAATATTGAATTTTGCCGCATTTGGTACTTATTGCGATGATTCATTGGCTAATTCCAATTTAGTAAGTTTTTTTGTGATTTTATTGTCCTTTATTCAAATTTCAATAGGGCTTGCTGTTTTTTATAAAATCTATCGCTCTAACGAGTATCTTGATATTGAAAAAATTAAAGACAGGGAGAATTGATGAAATTTTGTGTTGATAATATTAATTTAGTCCTTTTTTTACCGTTAATAGTATGTTTTTTAATTTTTGCAAACAGTTTGATTGCGAATAGGCTCGACAGAAGGTTTGTTCTCTGGTTAAGCGGTGTTGTTTCTTTTATTTGTTTGTTAATATCCGGGTGTACTTTCAGGGCTGCTGTTTTACATAATACATTTATTGAAAATTCGTTTTTATGGTTGTCCTCAGAAAGCGTAAATTTTTATATCGGAACTCTGGTTGATGGGATTTCAGGTATTTTTCTGTTTCTGGCTGCTGTATTTTCTTTCGCATTGCAGTTTTTTGCCTGTGTTAAACTCAGGCAAGATTCTGAATTCGGCAGATTGATGGTATATTTGAATTTGTTTTCGCTGGGTTTATTCGGTGTTTTTCTTTCGCCTAATATTTTGCAGGCGTATATGCTGTGCGAGGTCGTTGGCGTCGCTTCTTATTTGCTGATAAACTTTGATTTTTCAAACAGGAATGAATCCAGAGCGGCAATAAAGTCATATATATTTAACAGGATAGGTGATTTAACTCTGCTTTTTTGCGTGATTACTATTTTGTACTTTTCTGTGACATACAATCAACTTACCGGAAGTTCTTCTTTGGCTTTTTCTAATATGTCAGGAATTGCAGAGAGCATTAATTCTTTGATGAGCGAACCTTTGTTCGTCGGGTTCTGTTCTGTTTTAATTTTTGTTGTATTAATGAAATTTATGCAGGCCTTTATCTATCTCACATTTGACTCGAAATTAAATAGTTCTTTATCTAAAATTATTCTTTTTCAAAATAGTTTAATTCTTCTTATTGGATTATATTTGTTCTTCCGATTTAATGTATTTTTTGTAAATTTAGGAGAGAATTGGATATGGGCTCTTTTTATAATAGCTTTTATATTTGTAGCTGTAGGTTTTGCCAATAAGGTATTTTTTATTTTTTGTAAAATTGCGGATTGGTTTGAAAAATATGTTATAGAAACAGTTGTAGGCTTTATTGAACTTGTTATACGTTCGGCGTCGTATTTGTGCTGCAGATTTCAGGCAGGAACTTTTCAATCTTATTTAATATATTCTTTTATTGGTTTATCAATAGTTTTTCTGTTTATACTTATGTTTTATCTGGCGGTTATAAAAATTTAGGAGATGGTGATGAATTATTTATCGTTATTAGTTTTAATATTTGCTCCGATTGCAGCTGCGGGAATAATACTTTTTCCTAAATTTCCGAATCATCAGGTTAAAGTGAGAAGATTCGCAAAGAGTTTTGCCGGTATTCATTTTATTTATTCCTTATTATTTTTAGTATTTTTTGACTCCAGTTTATATGGAATGTCATATGAAAAAGAGTTGACTTTTTTCAACATGACTTGGCTTAAGAGTCTGGGTATCAGTGCAAAGTTTGCTGTTGACGGAGTGGCAATTTTGATGGTTGTTCTTTCAACATTTATTGTTTTAATAACTCTTGTTTTAAGTAAAATACATATCCGCTCAAAGCATAAACTGTATTATTCTATGGTATTTTTACTGGAGTCGGCAATTTTAGGTATTTTTTGTGCCAAAGATATGTTTTTATTTTTTGTTTTTTGGGAGTTGTCGCTAATTCCGATATACTTTTTGGTCTCACAGTGGGGTAATAAAGATGCCAGAAAGTCGGCAATGCGGTTTATACTAGTGTCTTTTGCTGCTAATATGTTTTTGTTTTTGGGGATGCTCATTTTATATTATTACAATTTTGCTGTGAGCAATGTTATGACTGCAAACATTGAGTCATTAAGCATGGACGAAAAAATTTATCCGTTATGGTTTCAAATTTTTGTATTTACAAATTTTCTTGCGGGATTTATTTTGAGAGTTCCATTTGTCTTGTTTCATAACTGGTATGCGGATATTCAGAGTAAATCGGCTGCACCTGTTAATATTTTGCTTTCAGGTTTGCTGTTGAATACCGGAGTTTACGGTATTATTCGATTCAATATGCTTGTGTTTCCTGAGATATTTAAACTGTTTGCTCCTGTTTTGATGTGCTGGGGAGTTGTCAATATTGTTTATTGCGGAGCGTTAGCGATGATTCAGCCTGATATTAAAAAGACTGTTTCTTATGCTAATATTTCTGCGCAGGGCTTTATTATGGTTGGTTTAGCGTGCTTAAATCAGATAGGATTTAATGGTGCGGTTCTGATGGCTATTTCCTGTTCAATAATATTTTCAGCGTTGTTTGCAATTTCAGCGGCGATACAGTTTCGCACAAAGACTACTTATATAACTTCATTAGGCGGGCTGGGTTCTGTTATGCCTAAATGTATGTATTTCGCGTTAATTATTTCTTTCGGTGCGGTTGGTGTTCCTTTTTTGGTTATGTTTGCGCCTAAATTAATGATTTTAACCGGTGCTATGATTTCAAATTTAGAGGAAGAACTTTTAGTTAAGATTGTTGCTATTATTGGCCTTGGTGCGATTATAGTGTCAGCCGGCTATATAATGTATTTTTTCTACAAAGTATTTTGTTCTGTATTGTTGGAGCAGTGGAAGAGGATTAGAGATTTGAGCCCTCATGAGACAAGTGTTTTGATGGTATTATCGCTTGTTATTTTTTATTTTGGAATTTTTCCTATGAGTATTGTTCAAATCTATCAATCCGTGTCGAGTATAGTGTTAGATATTTTACAGGTATAAGAAGGTTTTATGGGAGCTGTGATTAAAGATATTTTAAATATTTATCTTCCGGAATTTATAATAATATTATTCATCTTGTTCAATATGGCTGCTGCATTTTTTGCAAAAAGGAATCATTATAAGTTCTCCAAGGGATTAACATTATGCGGAATTGTTTTTGCATTATGTTCCACTTTTTTTATAGAAATATCGCCGGATAATATTTTTGCATTCAATGGTGAATTTGTATCTAATATTTACACCCTGTTTTTTAAGATTTTAATTTTAATCAGCGCATTTTTTCTTACATTGCTTTCACGAAATATGCTGAAGGCCAAAAGGGACAGAGCTTTTGAATATTTTACCGTATTTTTGTCCGGAGTGTTGTTTGCAATGTGTGCGGTTAGTGTAACTGATTTTATAAGTATGTTCGTTTCATTATCGTCTTTAAGCATATGTTCATACTTACTTTTGACTTATACAAAAAGTGCTAATGCAACACAGCTCAGCTTTGGTTATTTGGTAATCAGTTCAGTTGCATCAGCATTATTTTTGCTGGGTCTTTCGTTTTTATACGGTTTGTGCGGAGAATTTGGATTTTGGCAGATAAGTGATTATTTTGCCGGTAATGCCCCTCATGTTTTGTTAACTTTTTCTTTAATATTAATGATATCTACAATATGGTTTAAGATAGGAATAGTTCCTTTTTCCAGCTGGCTGCCCGATACATTTCAAGGGGCAGGTTATCCTATTGCTGCTTTTATTTCATCTATTCCGCCGTTAGCGTGTTTTGGTATATTGGCCAGACTTTTAATGATAATGCTTCCTTTCACGAGCGGATTAAGGCTAACCTTTGCATTTCTTGCTGTGGTTACTATCATATGTGCTTCTTTGTGTGCAATCCGCCAGAATAATATCAAGCGTCTGATGGCATACAGTATGAGCGTGCAATCCGGTATTATGCTTTTGGGATTGTGTGTATTTTCTGTTTATAGCCTTTCAAGTGTGTTGTTTTATATGTTTTGCTATATTTTTGCCAATATCGGTGCATGGTCGGCTTTGATTTTATTTTTTAATTCAAGCGGAATGGAAGATGTAAATGATTTTAGGGGCTTAATATATCACAGACCGTATTTTGTCATTGCTTTTACATTAGTTTTAATTTCACTTGCCGGCATTGCTCCGACATGCGGATTTGTTGCCAAGCTTTATTTATTTTCTGCAGTTGCCCGTTCAGGCTTTATGTTTTTGCCTTATTTGATTATAGCGATGTTAGGCTCTGTTGTAATGATTTTCGCTTATTGGAAACTTATACGGGCAATGTTTAGGCGGGTTGAGTCAAATGTTCAAATAGATACAAAGATTATTTCATCTAAATTTATATTATATGCCTGCGCTCTTGCCAGTATATTTTGTTGTATTTTTGCTGATAAAATAATCCAATTATGCCAGCTGGTTTCTTATTATATGTAAAAAGCATCTGTGTCAGCCGTACGGTTGTAATACCCTCTGTCATTCTTAATTCACAGCTCCTCTTGTAGACAAGAGTCGTACAAGGGAGGGTGCCCTAGGGTATTTCAGCATCTTATCATCTTGCGGATTCCTCATAATTACTTCCTGACTCATTCCAGTACTCCATCGAATCAAAGACCCTGAAACCAGTTCAGGGTGACATCACGTGGGGTTATCTTACTTGTATGCTTATTTCCCTGCTCTCCGCATCCTCATTCCTGTCATGCTGAACTCGTTTCAGCATCTTATCATCTTGCGGATTCCCCATAATTACTTCCTGACTCATTCCAGTACTCCATTGAATCAAAGACCCTGAAACAAGTTCAGGGTGACATTATGTGGGGGTATCTTATTTGTATGCTTATTTCCCTACTCCCCACCCTCTCTCCTTCCGCAATCCTCAAAATAACTTTGTACATTCTTTATGTGTCTCCACAAAAAAGCGTTTGTAGTTTAATAATTTTCTTCCTATATAATTTGAGCCTCCGGGCTCATCAATATATGATATATTACTAATATTGCAAGAGGTTGATTAAACAAGTTTTAAGACGCCCACCTTGCTTCAGGAATCCACCGGCGTGGAAACTTTTATATATTATATAAATTTATTGCGGTATTGGGAGATGATTTGATTTGAAAATGTCTTGCTGCGGCGTGGTCTATAGCACCAGTGATCCGCAAACTTATTGGTGCATACAAAAATATGTCATTACGGATTTGATGAAAAAATTTGTTAATGGCATCAAAGTTGCGAAAGAGGTCATATACGTTTTGATTTGTAAAAAGAACGGCTGTACGAAGCTTGAGCTTCACAGATATTCTTCAAGCGAAGAAAAAGGGTTATTAGAAAAAGAATTTTACTCAGGTCGTAAGGCTATAAAATTTTTAAGTCAAACAAGCAACATCCGAAAATTAATTCCGCAAAGTTGTCCGTTAAAACTCGTTCCAAAAGCTCGCAGGATACCCTTCGTATACGGCAAGGCTATTGATGCGTATAGTCAACGTGGCAGGTATATGACTGAGGATGGATGGGATACCCGTGAGGCAATTTATTCACCTGTTACAGTTTATCGGATTGAGGATATAAAAATTTAATTCTAACCATCTATGCATATAGCGTAATCTTCTCACTCTCAACTACTTCAAAATGCCTCAGCTTTCTTTATGAAAGCACGCTATATGCTTTTTTTTGTTTATAGATTAGTTTGTGAATATATGGATTATGCGAAGAAAAAAAGATTATAAACTTTTAGAAGAACAGTGCCTGGATATTATCAAAGAGCAAAATGTTCTTACTATGGAGGGTATTGCTGCTTTTTTACCTTTTTCTTTAGAAAAATTTTTTGAATATAAACTTGAGGAATCCAAAGTCCTTCAAGAGGCTATTAATGAAAATCGATATGCTACAAAACAGCAATTGATGATTCAATGGCTTAGACCCAATGCTTCTCCTACCTGTCAGATTGCTTTATTTAAGCTGCTCGCTTCTGATGAGGAAAGAAAAGTTATGGGCAGCGGGAAAAAGGAGGATGCGTCGAAAGAGGCTCTTAATACTCAGGAGGCTTATTTAAAAAGTTTGGAAGAAATGGGAAAAGATATAGATGCCGATTGATTGGACAAAGTCAAAATATAGTAAAAAACATAAAAAATTTTTAAGTCTTGCTCCGGAAGATATGAAGTTCTTTACTCTGTTAGATGGTGCTACTCGTTCTGCCAAGACTCTTTCTATTATTTATAAAATTCCAAGAATGCTGGAGTATGTCGGTAATCAATATTTAAAAGTGTTTTCAGGTTATACCAAGCAGACAGTTAGAAATAATGTTTTGATAGAATTGTTGCCGTTTTTGAAAAATTATCACGGTGCAGATGTAAAGTATAATTCATCCAGCGGTGAAATGGATATAAAACTGTGGGGAAAAACGTATAATTGCCTCGTTGTGGGCGGTGGCAAGTCTGATTCTGATGCGACAATTCAGGGTGGAACTTGGGATTTTTGGTATGCAAATGAAATTCCAAAACATCATTATCAATTTTTTAATATGGCTTTATCACGTTTGACTCCTGCAAATGCAAGGGCTATAGCTGACAGTAATCCCGAAAGCTGCAATCACTGGTTGTATAAGCAAAAAATAAAACCATATCTTGATGGGGATGAAAAAGTACGCAGCGTTTTTGATTATTGGCATTTTACTATGGAGGATAATGCTAATTTATCAAAAAAATTTATTGAAAATCAAAAAAAACTATACTCCGGTGCTTTTGAAGCACGAAAAATCAAAGGATTATGGGTTGTTGCGGACGGTCTCGTATATGATACATTCAACAGTTTAAAACATTCCTGTTCTCATGAGGATATTCTTAGAAAAATTGCCAATATGGAGTTTCGTGAATATTTTCTCGGATTGGACTGGGGGTGGAATCATCCTTTGTGCTGCGGATTGTATGGTGTTACTTTTGATAAAGTCTATTATAAAATTGACGAACTTTACGGGCCGAAGATGAATGAAGATGATGTAATTCGCTGGATAATTGCACGACAAAAGGAATATGGACGGTATTTCCGCTTTGTAAATGCTGATAATGCACGTCCCGAACAGAATCATAAATTGCGTGAATCTTTGGGAGGAATGGTTGTTTACGAAGAAAAGCCAAGAGTTATAGACAGCATTGGCGTCCTCAGGAGCATTATTAATTATGACCGGTTAATTATTAACCGTGAAAGATGTCAGAATACTATACGTGAGTTTGAGACGTATCGCTATCCCGGAGAAGATGAATCAGGATTAGACCCTGATATGCCCGTAAAAGAGAATGATGATGCTATGGATGAAACCCGATATGCTCTTACTTTTTATGAAAAAAGATTCATTTAATTGTTATTTTAGATAGTTTACTAATAAGGGGGATTTATGTTTACGACATTTGACATTCAAAATATCAAGTATGACAGTGATACGACTGAAAGGTTTTCTGATTATGAATATTATAGAAATTTATACGAAGGTGATTTTTCTAAAGCCTTCAGCTCGACTATTGCTAAAATAAGAAAACGTTATCCGCTTGACAATACTACTTCTCAATCACTTATAAACATTAACTTATTTTGGGCATTAACTGACTTTTTTAAGGGATTTATAACAAATCAAGGTATAAACGTTAATGTAGATGATGAAGTACAGCTTGAATGGGATAAAATTTCTTCTGATAATAATTTTATTTCAGTATTGAAAGAGGTCTATATTGACAATTCCAGATACGGGAACGGCATTTTTAAAGTTGCACTTGTGAACGATGAAGTTAAGATTTTTTCTATTTCTCCGGATTCTTGGATTCCTGTTTTTCAAAACGGCAATCTAAACGATATTGAGGGGCATATATTAATATATTCTCTTTATACTATTGAAGGAGGGTGTAAAAAAGAATATAAAAAAATAGAAAAGCATCATCGTGGATACATAGAAAATGAAGTTTGGACATCTTTAGAAGGCAATTTGGGCAGAAAACTGGAGCCGGAAGAGTTGGAGGCTTTAGGTGTCCAGGAAATTGAAGACTTTTCGGACATTTGGGATGGTTTTTTGATTTTTCCTACTAAAAATAGTACTGAAAGTGATAAATATTTTGGTGAAAGTGATTATTTAAGATGTAAGTCGATTGTTGAAGAAATTATGCTCACTGTCAGCCAGAATTCAAAAATTATTAACAGACATGCAAATCCGAAACTGGCCGGAAGTGAACAAAATCTTGAGCATGATCCTGTTACTAATGAGAGACGTCTGCCGAATACTGATTTTTTGAAAGTCGGTACTGACGGGGTCAAACCTGAGTATATTACAGCAGATTTGCAGGCTGAGGCTATAGAACGTCATGTTAATATGCTGCTTCAATTTTTCTACATTTTGACAAAAACACCGCCGCAAGCATATGGAATAGGACTTTCCGGAACTTTATCCGGAGAAAGTTTGAGAAAAATATTTATTGCCGCGCTTGCGAAAGTTGATGATATTAAACAGGTCTCGTTTAATTCTACTATCCAAAATGTTGTCAGATGTGCTATGGCTTTTAATTCTACACCTGTTGAAACTGTACAAATTGCGTGGGGTGAGCCTATTCCTTCTGATTATAGCGAAAAAGTATCTGTTGAAAACAGCAGAGTCGCTGCGGGTACTCAAAGCCGGTTAACCACAATAATGACGTTGGATGATGTTTCTGAATCCGATGCACAAATAGAACTAAATCGTATTGCAGAAGAAAATAAATTAATGCAAGAATCGCTAAATAAAGAAAAAGATACTGTAGAAAATGATGCAGCTGATAATATACTGGAAGAATGATATAAGACAGATTATACCGATAATTTTATCTCTTTTAACCTATTAAACGGTAAATACATAAGTGTGTATATGTTTGAATCTGACAAAATAAAAATATGGAGGTATTGATTGCTTAAATTTTTAAATATTATTTTTTTATTGCTCCTGATTGCAATATTTTCATTATATTTGACAAAAAGAACTTACATATATCTTCACGAGTATTTCGCTCGGGATGGAATATTTCTGAGTGTTGAAGATAAAAATACGTCTACTGTGATTGGGGCGTTTCTGGAGAATAATGTAAAAAATCTTTCGGATTCTGATTTGGAGATTTCTTTTAGTAAAATGAAAGGATTTTGTCTCAATTCTAATGATATGATGCCGTCTAAATTGAGCAAATTATATAATATTAAGTCTTTCCAAATAAACAGGATTGATAAATATTTTTCAAAATTTGACGGCACTAAAGATTATCTTTTATTGATTAAAGAGGATAGTTCTGTTATTCCGGTATTTTTTAATAAAAAAAGTGCCGAGTTTCAGTTTTCATCAAATATTTTAAAAAATCGTATAAAACCTGATGAGGGTTGCTTTTGGGCTGAAAGTTTTGAGATGAAATTTAAGCAAAGTGATAGTACTAAAAAAGTACAAGTTTTTATAAAGTAAGGTAAATCGGCGGTTATATGTTTTTGTGGAAATTTATAAAAATTGTATTTATGCTGATTTTGATATTTGTTACTAATTTCGTTTTTAACTTTTATCAGGATGACTGTAAGAAATTTTACAAATCATACGAAAAATTCTATCTTACTGATTATAAAAAAAATGAAGCGGTTATGATAAGAAACTCCGTTAATCCTGAAATTGCTAATATTAAAAATGTGAATGCTGTTTATAAATTTGAAGATATGGAGGGTATTGTTATATCTCCGCTTTTACGATATAAGTTGCCACAGTCTGCATTAAAATCAGCTAAGGTTTATAGATATGTAAATGGAGAATTGGACTATTTTACATTAGTTCACGGGGATTCGTATGGGTTTATTTTGCTGGTATCGAAGGATGAGCATTCTGTTATTCCTGTTTTTTATCCATATGAAAATGTAAAATTGCGCATTACTTCGGATGTCAGGAAAAAGATTAAAGATAAAAGAACTTCTTTTATTCATATAGATAAAGTAAGTATTACTGTTAAATATTCTGCCGGTAAAAAGACTGAAGTGCTTATTGGTACCTGGTAATTTTTTAGAATAATTTCGATTGATATTAATTTTTAATAAAGAGTCTTTGGGACTCTTTTTATTTTAAGGGAGAAGGTATTATGACTAACAAAAAGAAGTATAGTTTTTATGATTTATTTGGTAACACAAAAGATAATTCTAATTCAAAATATAAGCAGATTTCCAACTATTACATTGACAGAGCGGAGGACTACAGGACGCTTTTAGGTCTGGATTTAAACGGACACCCTATGATTTCTGCTGACAACGAAACTGATGCCTTTCGTCACGCTTTTTTAATGGCCTCTTTGGCAAGAAAATACGGTAATTTTACCGCTAATATAATAGGCGATATGTATGAATACTCTAACAATAATCCTGATACAGCCGAGGCTAAAGAGATGGATTTGTGGAATAACAGAGTCGGCAGGGAAATTGGGCTTAAAGTTGCAGATGAATTGAAAGGATATGAAAATACTTTCAGTGATGAACATATTGAAGATATGACGGCTATTAAAATATATAATGCTTTGAAAAATGGTGAAATGATTACAAATACTGATGACAAGAGAGTTTACCAAGGTTCTGTTTCTAAAAATGTAATAAGAGATTTGCAAAGTTATGCGAATACAAAAAATGAATTATTGAATAAACCTCAGGATTCTGATACTTTCCTTGACGGGTTGAAATCTTATATTTCAAGTGAAAAAGAGAAGCTTGATTCTTTAAAGCGTACAGAAAGTCCGGCACATGGATTAAAAGAGATGCTTTCATCACAAAAGAAAAAATTGATTGAGCAGCAGGAATCTCTTTTAAATCGAGGTAAAAAAACTGATAATAGCCGGCAGGAAAACATCGATTCTACGGATTCCAAGGATTCAAATTCTAAAGTTAATGAGGATGACAAAGTTTTTGATGAAAATGCGGATATTTCTGCATATAAAAACGAAGTTACCGGAGACAGTAAGATTTATACTGCAGAAGATATAGATAATATGTCTGATGATGAATATGATGAAAATCTTGAAGCAATTAACTATCAAAGAAAAACAATAGGTATTCCAACCAGAGAACAGGCTGATAAGGCTGTAGAAAAAGGCGGTATGGTTTATGTACGGGGATATACACGCAGTGATGGTACAGGTGTAAAAAGTTATTATCGTGCAAGACCGTTTTCTATCTAGTCTTGTTTAAAATCGCTATCACACAAAAGAAAGGAGTTCTTATGTCAGGTACAGAGAACAAAAATTTTGCTGCTTTAAATTCACAAATTGTTAATGAAGAAGCAAAAAGTCTGCCGGGTGCAGATACTATTCAAGAGGAAGAAAAAGTTCTTAGTCCGGGTCAAAAAATGGATTTGCTTATACGTTCTTCTTCTTCAAAATCGATGAAAAAAGAGATTGAACGGCTGCGAAAAGAGGCTGCACGTTATCGTACTTCTTCCAGAGAAGAGTCTGCTATAAGACTGCAAATGCAAGCTAAAGCAGATGAAATACAAAAGGAATTGACGGCATTAAAAGCATCTCATAGTTCATTGAATTTAATCAGAAAGCTTGATAAAGCCGGCTGCATAAAAAGTGAGCTTGTTGCAAAGGATATTCCGGCTGATTGTGAGGATATTGATGCATTTATTGCTGATTACAAAAAGCAAAACAGCTTTCTTTTTTCATCAAAAAAACAAAATATAGGCGGTATGTTTAAACCGTCCAAAAATGTTAATCTGACGCCGTCGCAAAAAATTGACAAAATAATTCGTTCGGCGTTGGGCAGATAATTTATTAATTTACTTAGAAAGGAAAACTATAATGACAAGTGATGCAAAAATTATTACACGTAGTAATGTAGAAGTCATGATACCGGAAGAAACTTCTTCTGAAATTATAAAAAATGTTCCGGGTTCTTCTGCTGCACTACAGCTTTTTAAACAATTACCCAACATGAGTTCAAAACAAAAAACTTTACCAATCGCATCAGCTTTACCTAGTGCATATTTTCTTAACGGGGATACTGCTCAAAAACAAACCACTAACGCTGAATGGGATAAGCTGACCTTAACAGCCGAAGAGATTGCTGTTATCATACCTATTCCGGAAGCTGTTTTAGATGATTCTGCGTATCCGATATGGGATGAGTTAAAACCTCAGATTGTTGAAGCTTTTGGTCTTGCTATTGATGAAGCAATTTTCTTTGGTGTTAATAAACCTGCTTCTTATCCTAATGCTATTGTCACAGAAGCAATTTCAAAAGGAAACACTGTAGAAGTCGGAACCAATGAAGATATAGCCGGAGATATTATAGGTGAAGACGGGGTAATGGCTAAAGTTGAAGCTGCTGGATACCGTGTAACCGGATTTTATGCGGATAATACATTAGAGGCTAAATTTAGAAATCTTCGTGATAAAAATAATCAGCTTCTTTATACTCCTGGACTTACTTCTGATGTCCCTGTAAGTCTTGTTGGCCGTCCTTTATTGTATGACCAAATCGGTGGAGTATTTGATACAACAAAAGCACTTTTAGTGGCAGGTGATTTTACTAAGGCTGTATATTCAATTCGTCAGGATATTACTTATAAACTTTTAGATCAGGCTATAATCCAAAATTCTGACGGAACTATTGCATATAACCTTGCGCAACAAGATATGTGTGCTATGCGTTGTGTAATGCGTATCGGCATACAGGTTGCAAACCCTGTCAGCAGAAAAGGTACAGCTGAAAATCGTTATCCGTTTGCCGTTCTTGTTCCTAAAACGTCAGATTCCGATAATGGTGACGTTTAATTGTAGTGAACTTTTATTACTAATCGGCGGTTTTTTAGCCGCCGGTTTTTTATTAAGGAGAATTTATGGGGATTGAATTATATAAAAATTCTTTTGTTACTCTTGAAGAAGCAGAATTATATTTTCAAGAGCGGTTTGACTCAAAAAAATGGTTTGAGCTTGCAGAATCAGACAAAGAAAAAGTGTTAATAACTGCAAGTAAGAAGATAAATAAAGCTGATTATATCGGACAGAAAATTGATAAATCTCAGCCAATGGAATTTCCCAGAAATTTTGATATGCCGCAGGATATTAAAGATGCAGTATGTGAAGAGGCTTTAACAATGGCTGTTATGAACGATTCCGTGCATTATAGAAATCAACAAAATAATATAAAATCTCTTGGACTGGGTTCAGGGTCTATTTCTTATGGTGAAAATTTTAAAGAAGGCGAACTTTTGTCAGCTGAAGCTGCTTATTTGGTGGAAAAATGGGTGAAAAAAGGATTTAAGTTTTTAGGGTAAAAATCAGAAAGGCAGAGACTTAATGGGATATTTTACGGATTTGCTGATTCAAAAAGCAATTTTGAAAGTTACGAAGGGGTCTGATTCAAACGGAAAACTTCTTATTGAAAGCGAAGATGAAATTGATTGTCGAATAGAGTATAACGATTCTATTGTCATTGGTCCGCAGGGAGAGGAGTTTGCTTCGTCAGGAAGGATATTTTGCGAGGCAGATATGAAATGCGGGGATTTATTGGGGATAGAGGGGAGAGATTTTTCTATTATAAAAATTAACCCCTCTTTTTCTTTTGATGGAGTTCACGTTATAAACGAGGTGTATTTTCAGTGAGGTTGAAAGGATATTATCAGTGATATTAGATGATTTAAAAGCTTTTATTTGCGATGCAGGGATAGTTGACGAGTCGGCGATAAAATATGACTATGACAGTACAAATGGTGAAAATGTTGTTGTTCTTTGGTTGAATGGCAGTGAACCTTGTGATTTGGCCCGGTATTCGACTGTTCAGGTAACGGTAAAAAATTTGGATTTAGATGTTTCGCGGCTGGTTTGCGAAGAAATTTTCAAATTAATTTATCCTGATGAGATTTTTCAGAAGGCTATGAAAATTAATAATAAGGTTATGCATGTAAGAGCATTAAAAACGCCTTATTATCTGCAAAAAGATACAAGCGGCAGACACTGTTATGTTTTTAATATAGCGGTGATTTATGAGAATTAACAGAAAAGAGTAAGAAATACAGTTTTTAAAAGAATGAAAAGGAGAAAAAAATGGCGCTTAAAACTGTTACAAAACTATTTGGCGTTGACGATGCCAAACTTTTTCCTGTATTAACAGATACAGAAGAAGAATTTACCTGTGGAACCGGTATAGATTTGCCGGGAGTTCGTCAGATTTCACTAACGTATGAAATGGAAGAAAAAAGTCTTACCGGAGATGAGAAGGTTTTGGATGTTTCAAACAAAATTAAGTCAATAACATTTAATATGGAATATGCAAAGTTAAGTCTTGAAGTACTTGCACAGTTAACCGGCGGAAGCTATTCTACCGATGGAGAAGGCGACACTGAATCTGCAAAATTTACATTTGGCGGCGGTGATTTACCGAATTATTTTCAACTAAAGGCTCAAATTTTAGATACGAATAATGAAGGGGGGGATGTGCATTTTTGCATATACAAAGCTAAAGCAACTGCCATTCCTATTAATGGTACACAAAATGATTTTGCTACCTTTACATTTGATGGAAGAGGTGTATATACAGAGCACGAATTTGGTGAAGGTCAGACAAAACAGACTAAGTTATTAGATATAGAGCTTCATTCGAAGGCTACGCCTTTAAGTGCTACTGTTGATGCGGCTGCGTAGGTTGTGAATATTGAATATTATTAAACTTGAATCCGCAGGTAAATTTTATTATCTGCGGATTTTTCCGCAGGCCGTAAGATAGAAGGGAGGATTATGGAGTATCCGTTGTTTGATGTGCCGTATAAGACAGCTTACAGCAGTTCTATTGAATTTAAGACACAAATTAATGAAAAAATGAAAGGGCGGGAGCAGCGTTATCCTGTTTGGACATATCCAAAGCGAATTTTTAAACTGCAATTTGATAAAAATTTTAGCGGACGAAAGAGGCTTGAAGATTTTTTTATCAAGGTTATGGGACAGGCAAATAAATTTCGATTTATCTGGGATGAAGATAAAGGCGGAGACGGAAAAGAGTATATTTGTACATTTGATGCAGATTCTTTCAAACAGAATCTTACTGATTTTGGCTATTCAGAATCAGAATTGAGTATTTGTACAATTGATGACAGAGAGGTGTCTCAGGTTGAATCTTTGGATTTTTATTACGAAGCTGATAGCGAAAGCAGTCTTGATTTTTATACTATAGTAGACAAAATATTTACATCGCAGGACAATCGCAAGAGCTGGTGGGACAAACCCAAGCATACTTGGACTTTAACTTTTAAAAAAAATGCGGCCAATCGTAAAAAACTGGAGGATTTCTTTATTGCCAAAAGAGGCAGATTCAGGTCTTTTGAATGGGTATGGGATAAAGAACGTGGCGGAGACGGAAAAACATACACTGTTCGTTTTGATGAAGATACGTTGGAAACATCTATTTCGGATTACGGTTACGGAGAAATGACTGTACGTCTTCGGGAGGTTTTTCCGAATCCAAATCCTTTGTCGGAAGTTGAGAAGGACGAAATTATACCAAGAAAATTATTAAAAATAGATATAGAGGGCGGAGCCATATATATATTGGACAATGAAACGCTCGATATGCTTACTTATAATGGAGAAACGTATTTGGGTGCGCCATTGTCTCATGATGAAATAAAACGGGATGATAATTCCAGCGTGTCCAAACTGAATATTGAATTATCGAATGTTGCTTTGTCGATTTCCGGAATCATCGGTAATCGTGGAGATATTATCACAAATGCTCCTGCTGTTTTAACTCTGGTGTTTTTGAACGTTAATACACATGAAATATTGCCCGACGTGAAACAGGTATTGTATACCGGCAGATGCAATAATTTAAAGCTTGACTACGAAACCGCCTCTATTGATATAGAGACAGAGCTCGGCGGTTTTGAAATCCTTGCACCGATAATGAAATATCGTACCGGTTGTCAGGTAAGACGATTTAAAGATTGCAGATGTGGCTATACCGGAGAAGAGACTGCTTGCGACAGAACATTTGAGAGATGCAAGGAGCTTGGAAATCAGGCTAATTATCGTGGATTTCCTCAAATGTTTAGTGAATTGGTTATTAAAGTATAAGGAGAAATAATGACAAATCAGTACTTATGGACTGACAATCCGACAGAATCGGGTATTGCAAAATGTGATACGGATGTTTTGAACGATTGTCTGATGCATTTAAAATACGAAAATCAGCCCGTGGACTTAATACAAGATGTAGAGAATTTAAAGGTTGACAAGGCCGGAATTAATGCTGACAATTTTACTGCAGCCGGCGTGCAAAATTTAATTCAAATGGGGATTCCGGACTGGGAAAATAGAGCCAAATTGAATGTTTCTCTTGGGTTCAAATACACATGTCCTAAAGACGGTCTTATCCATGCATGGGTTATAAATCGTAATGAACATCAGTCTACAGCTCTTTCAATATCATTAATAGATGAAAATAATGATATAGTTATGTCCACAATTCTTTATGCCTGGTATACAAATATCCAGTCTGGCGGTGTACAGACTATACCTTTGAAAAAAGGTTCAATTCTCACTGTGGAACAATATACCATCAGTACCAACAGTTCTATTTTAGTACAATTCGTGCCATTTAAAGGAGAGTCATAATGTATATAATTATAGAAAATGGAAAATTAATTTCTGCTTCGGCATATAATTATGAAGGTTCAATCGAAGTTCCTGTAGATTTTGAAGAATATGAGAAAAATCCTGATAAGTATGCGCTTGTTGATGGTGTTTTTACTGATATATCTGATACTCCCGAGTACAAAAATGCACAGTTGCAGAAAGCTAAAGACCTGAAAGTATTTGAAAATATTCAAAAACGTGATGAGCGGTTGAGAGCCGGTGTTGAATATAAGGGCGTCAAATTCGATTCTGATACTGATTCCAAGGTTAATATTATGGGGGCTGTTTCTTTGTTGCCTGATGATATGGAGACAATAGGCTGGAATTCAATGGATAATGTCACAGTTCAGCTTACAAAACAGGAACTTACTGAATTGGGAGCGCTTTTGGTCTCATTAACTTCTGATATCTGGGGGGAAGACGGACTTAATATTCAATATCTTAACGCTATTGATAGTGCTCAAACCATAGATGAAGTTAATGCGATTGAAATTGATTACAACCGGCTATAGTCAAAATTTTATTTGGAGGATATATGATTGAAGATGTTTTTAATGCTCCGGTAGAAGTTTCTGTTGGTGAAAAGAAATATAAACTGGAATTTGATAACAATGCCTATGCGCAGACAGAAATTACCCTGAATATGGGATTGTGTAAGATTATGGATGTTATTATCAAAGAGAATAACCTAAAATATAATGAGCTTTTTGAAATTTTTTGTATAGGCCTTATGAAGCACCATACCTTTGAGGAAATTAATTCTGTCAGAGCTTTTCTGAAAAATTCCGGTATGGGATTGTTAATTTCTAACGCTTATTTGATACAAGCCGCTTTTCTTCGCCAGCTTTTTTTACCCGAAATTGCAGCGGAGTCTGAAAATGTTGCAAAGTCCGGCTTAAAAAAAAAGACGGTGAAGAAAAATTAGATTTTTTTAATTGGGCTCAAACCGCTGCGACTGCCTGCTGTTTTTTAGGATGGTCTGAAGAGGAGTTTTGGCGTTCTACACCCAGAAAATATTTTAACTACTTTTATTATTACTTAAAGTACCGTGATTATGGATTCTTTAGGACAAAACCTGCTCCGTTAAAGGGATATGATGCAATTAACTGTCTTAAACGAATAGCCGGAAACATTAGCTAGGCCAGAATATTTCTGGCCTTTTTTGTTTGTACTCTGCGTGGCGA
>CASDVD010000129.1 GCA_949284155.1 uncultured bacterium
TATCATTTCAGGTCACTTACTTTTTTCTATCGGCACGCATTTAGGAAAACTTTAAAATTTTTTGATGATTTTTACATTTGTTTACAAAAATTTTTTTTTAATGTTAAAATTCTGGTATGAAAGACACGTTGACACCTAACATCAGAGAAAATATAGAGCAAAGAGAAATTGATATTCTTTCTCCTTATGCGGCAAAAAGCAGAGAAACTGCAGGACGTGCAACGAAAGAAGAGCCTTGCTCCATTCGTACTGAATATCAAAGAGACAAAGACAGAATTATTCACAGCAAGGCCTTTCGCAGGTTAAAGCACAAAACACAGGTGTTTTTTTCACCGACAAATGATCATTATAGAACCAGAATGACACACACGCTTGAAGTCTCTCAGATTGCACGGACTATCGCCAGAGCGTTAAATCTCAATGAAGATTTAACAGAAGCAATCTCTCTCGGACATGATTTAGGGCATACGCCTTTTGGTCACAGCGGGGAAGATGTTTTAAACGAGATTATGGATGAAGGCTTCCGCCACAGTTCGCATAGTGTAAGAGTTGTTACTAAGATAGAAAATTTAAATCTCACAAAGGAGACAATCGACGGAATTTTACATCACTCCGGTTCTTTGGAACATGAAAGTAAAGCAGGAACGCTTGAAGGCAAACTCGTAAAATTGTCAGACAAAATAGCATACATAAATCATGACATAGACGATGCAATACGGGCCGGAATAATCAAAGAAGAAAATCTTCCTCAGGATTGCATCAAATATTTCGCCATCGAAAGAAATGAAAGAATTACAAAAATGGTCTCTGACATTATTCAAAACAGTTACGGAAAAAATTATGTAAAAATGTCGGAAGAATCACTTTTTTATATAAACAAGCTCAGAACCTGGATGTTCGAAAATGTCTATACAAATTCTATTGCAAAAGCAGAAGAATGGAAGGTTACAGGTATAATAAATTCATTATTTGAGTACTATGAAAAAATGCTCAAAGACAGAGTCCCGTTTGCCGATGAAAAATCTGTGAAATTGACTGTTTGCGATTATATTGCCGGAATGACAGACCGCTACGCAATACAAAAATATTCAGATTTCTTCATTCCACATTCATTACAGTCTTTGAATAATGATGAATTCCTTTTCACCTTAGCAGGGATAAACGGCATCCCTGTCTAGGCATTATCTTCTTTAATGTCCGGAATTCTGTATTCCACTCCGAATTTATTTTCAAGCGGATGATACTCTTCTGAATGGGCTATAAATTTTTTTACTATTGTTTGAACATTCTTCTTATATTCAACAACCGCTATTGCAAAAAATCCGGAAATAGCCGCAAACATACCCGCAAGCAGCGCCTTCATGCCGGAAAATTTTTTCTTCTTTATCCCGTCATACAACAATCTTCCGCCCAATCCGGCAATCCCGACAGACAACGCACCGACTCCCGCATCAACAAAGAGTTTTTTTGTCGCTTTATTAGATTCTTGAATGTACTTATTAACAACGTCTGATTTATTCGCAAGTTTTCTTAATTGTTTTTTATCCGGATCAAATATTTGCACTGTTTTAACCGGAATATCCTGCGTTGATGAAACACTATTGACCATAATAAAATTGCTCCCTTTTAATATTTTAAAACAGAACATATTTTATTTTGATATCAAAACACAAATATTTTAATATAAATTAATACTATTAATACTCGTTCGAAACGCCGTCTTCGTCATCCTCCAACGAGGACAAATCCTTTGTATAAGTTGTATCGAAATCATCCGGCAGCATATCACTGTCAGGAAAAACCGTTCCGTCGTCAAATCGGCATGCATTCATATTAACGGCAGCAGCAAAATCAGAATCGCTTAAATCACTTTCATTAAAAATTGCACCGGCCATATCCGAATCAGTAAAATTACAATAACTGACTGTTGCATAACTATAGTCAGTACCGTTTAAAAGTGATTCACTAAAGTCAGTTTCGACAACAGAACTTCTCGAAAAATCAGCTGACGTCAGGTCACAATTTACAAACTTACATTCAGTCAAATTTGCCTCGCTAAAAGAAGAGCCGCTTAAGTCTGCATCTGAAAAATCTATTTTCTCCAAAGTACAATTAGAAAAATCCAGTTCGCTCAAATCTATATCTTCAGCACTCTTTTTGAATTCAGCATACTCCTGCCGGTTATGCATAATCAAATCAAAGATTTCTTCTTTAGTATAATTTGACATCAATTTTCTCCCTTAGCTTTCAATCAGTCGCATCTGCATTGCCAATAATACGGCCTGAGTACGGTTAGACACTTTTAATTTTTTAAATATGCTGTTAAGATGTGTTTTGACAGTAACTTCTCTGACAAACAATTTTTCAGCTATTTGCTGATTACTGGCCCCCTGAGAAACAAGAGTAAGCACTTCTTTTTCTCTGGCTGTCAATGGTTCTATTTCACCTTCTTGTGCAAATTTCAAATCAACACTGGCAGTTTTTTGCTGCTCTTTAGCCCAGTTAGAACGACGCAGCAATGCTTCTATTCTGGCAAGAAGATTCGGAAGAATAAACGGCTTAACCACATAATCATCAGCACCAAACTTCAGTCCGGAAATTTCTTTTTGTTCCTCATTTAATGCAGTAATCATAATAATCGGAACCGAGCTGTATTTTTTATTATTACGTATAGCCCGCAATGTTTCCCAACCGTCCATATTCGGCATCATTACATCTAAAAGTACAAGGTCATAAGATACATCATCGTTTGAAAGTTTTTTTAGCCCCTGCACACCGTCGCATGCTGCGTCTGCCTCGTATCCGTACATAGGAAGAGCATCTGCCAGATATTTTGGATTATCATCAATAATCAATATTTTTGCTAAAGAAGGCATATAATCTTTTTTCCAATTTATTCAGGTGTTTACAACTTTAGTTGTATTTATTCTAATGTATATTTTTTCACAAATCAACGAAACCCCAAAATATCATACATTTATACGAATTTTGTAAATAATAATATCACTCCTTATTTCTGAAAATCGGAACCTCATCAGCCAAGGAGTATTTGAATACAATTTTTTTTTAAGAATATAAAAATCGTATTTTTTTTCACGATTTCGATATCTTTAATAACGAAAATATATATATCTGCTTAAATAAAATATTAATTCATGTTAACGAAACAAATTAAAATCTACGAAAATCGGAAAATTTTGTTATAATAAGATACATGTTCACTACAAGTCAAAGAAAAATGGAGAGTTCATATGGCTCTAAAAACTTACTCAGACGAAGAATTTGAAAAATTAATCTCACAATATGATTATAAATTTCAAAAGGGAGACTTAATAAAAGGTATTGTATGCGGCTATGATTCTGAAGGTGTCATCGTCGATATAGGTTCCAAAACATCAGCATTGGTTCCCACAAGAGAAGCCAGAGCAGACATGTCAGTTCCTGTGGAAAATACACTGCAAAAAGGTAATGAATACGAATTTTTAATCATCAAAGAAGAAGATGAAGACGGAAGATTCCTTCTTTCTTATAAAAAAGTCGCCATGGCCTATGCCTGGAAAGAACTTGAAGAGCTCAAGGCCAATGATGCAACTATTGAAGGTACTGTTGTTTCAGTGGTCAAAGGCGGCGTGCTTGTTGAAGTTAAAGGAGTACGAGGTTTCGTTCCTTCCAGCCACCTTAGAGCCAAAGATGTCGATAATATTGTCGGCCAAATTATAGAATTAAAAATCTTATCTTTAGACCCGCAGCAAAATAACTTTATCTTATCAAATAAAAAAGTTTACTCTGATGCGCTTGAAGAAAATAAAGAAAGCATGTTCGGAAATCTTGAAGTGGGTCAGGTTGTTGAAGGTGAAGTTGTCAGGATTACAGACTTCGGCGCATTTATTGATATCGGGGGAATGGACGGTCTGCTGCCGCTTTCACAAATGTCATGGAGATGGGTTGACCATCCTTCTGACGTATTGAAGATTGCTGATAAAATCAAAGTAGAAATTATCGGCATTGATCATGACAAACAACGTGTAAGCCTCAGCTTAAAAAATCTTGAAGAAGATCCCTGGATTAAAGCAAAAGAAGAAATTAAAGAAGGCGACAAAGTTGAAGGTGTTATTACGAGAATTAAACACTTCGGCGCTTTTGTTGAAGTATTCTCAGGTGTTGAAGCATTGCTTCCCAATAATGAACTTGTCGATTATCAGAATAAAAACAACTGCACTTTGCATGTCGGAGATAAAATTAATACAACTATTCTTAAATTTAATCCTGATGACAGAAGAATCAGCCTTAGCGTTGAATAATAAAAATAAAAATATAATAAATAGTAAAAAGGTCTTTTCATTTTTGAAAGACCTTTTTATATTTTCATATTGCCTGAAATATTGAAAGTTTGGAATGTTTTAGGGAGCGGCTGGGGATTATAAGATTTCTTTTGGTCATCATTTTGGCTTAATATATATTTTTGTTGATAAAGACCTGCCATTTTGTTTCTTACAATCGGCGTAATCAAATTGCAAGCAAGAATTGAGGCTCCGACTGCGGCAATAACGCCTATACCGTTTTTAAATCCGGCAAATTTTGGAGCAGCAGCTTCCAAAGTTTCTTTAACCATTTTTTGTTTATCGGCCGGAAGATTTTTATATGCATCAAGCGTAGAAAATTTTTCCATTATATAGCTTATCGGGGCAGATGAAAATTCTTTTTTCGCAGCGCTGTTTGAAAATGTACAGGTATCACCGAGAACCTTAATGCCATTTTTTAAAGAAGATTTTTCACCGGAAAGTGTCTCAACAGCTTTAACTACATCATCAGTGGTAAGATAGCCTTTATCAACAAGCATATCACCGCCTTTTTTTATAAGCTGGCTGATTGTGTAATAAAGGGTTACATTAGTAGCACCGTCGCAAATTTCCTGAGGAACAAGAAATTTCTTTTCTCTTTTACTTATATTTTCATCTGATGCAACAACCCAAACTTGAGCCAGAGAACTGAAAAGCCAGCCCAGTGCACCTGTATGCACGAGTTGTTTTCCCGAATCTTTTGAATATAGTTTATATAAAGTATCAGCGAGTCCCATTATTTATTCACCCCCTGATTTATATTTTCCGATGATTTTGCTTTTTGAGCACCGACTATATAATTGTGGAATTTGCCGGTCAAAAATCTGGTCAATGGAGCATCAATAGCAAAATTTGTAAATATCATCACAACAGTTGCTGCGAAAGTACCAACAGCTTTGACATACTTATCATATTTTTTTACGAACTGTTCAACGGGTTCGACTTCGATAGAGCTTGAATTAGGGGTCAAAAAGTCATATTTTGTTTTGGGCTTAATTCCTTTAAACATTTTTGCTGTCTTATCTAAAAATTCGTATCTTGTACAAGCACCTATTCCTTTAATCGCCGCATGTCTGACTGCTACACCGACAAGTGTACCGGCTATTATTTTTGCCAAAGTCCTCGCAACAGAAATTGAGCGGGTTTTTTCATCAACATTTTTGTTATTTAAATCAATAAACGGTTGTGTCGCAAGAGCAGTAGCACCCAAAACAAGACGCTGTTCCGGAGAATTAACACGTTCACCTACCCAGTTAATTAATTTTTTTGCATTTGTTCCCGAGACAACTAACGACATTTTCACCTTTCACACAAAAAATTTATTTATATCGATAAATAAAAGTTAACTGTCTTTATAAAACAAAATAAGCCGGAAAATTGACTAAATATTACCAAAAATTAAGCTGCAAAAACCGGTCAACACAGTTAAACACAAAGCGTTGACCGGTTTTAAGACCAAATTCCGAACTGAAATATTTCTTTACAGTTCTCTCACCTCCATATCTTTGGTAGCGATATATAACTTATTAACAAACTCCTGAAATTTAGAGGGCTTTGTATTTTTTTCGATTTGTTCTTGCAGATATTCTCTTTTAAAGGCATCTGCAATGTCGTAGTTGTTCATAAATTCATACCCTCTTTTTTTATAGGCTTCTCTCATTTTGGCCGGTGTTTTAGCTTCTAAATATGGAAGTAAAATAGCATCCGGCATATCCAACGTCAGTGCATCCGGGCGATATTTTCTAAAAAATGATTTTTGTTTTGCTATATTATCAAAAAAAGCAGTTATTGAAATACAGGCCTTTCTTTCACCAACTCCGAAAAAGGTGGCCCCTTCCCAAAGCTGATATCGCAAATTAAATCTCAAATCATCACTCAATTTAGATAAATCACGTTTTAAAAGGTCTCTTCCCCACATAAAAGCCTGATATAAATTATCCGGTTGTGAAAGCACGCCACGTCTGCAGGCTTTTTGATATAATTCAGGCAAAAATTCCTTGCCGGTCTCTGAAATAATAGCTTTAAATGCGGGTGAGTTTTCATTTTTATTATTTTTTGAGGCAGAAAACATTAAAGCGCCTGTAGTCTTTGTCACTCTCATTCTTAAATCCTTCTACAATCGTAACGCTTTTTTGAAAAGATATCATAAAATATTTTAATTGTATATTACTCATGTAGTATTTTTTAAATAAATTGTTACAATATTAATATTTAAAATATATTAATTCAGCTATAATAGTCATATGGCGAAAATAAAATCAAAATGGGTCTGTCAGAACTGCGGCTATGAAACGGCAAAATCGCTGGGAAGATGTCCTGAATGCGGAAGATGGGGTACATTTACGGAAGAGACACAAGAAGTCCGTACCGGCTTAAAAACTCCTGCACTGTCAGACAGCATGCCATGCCTGATAGATGAAATTGAAATCGACCGCTCTATTCGTGTATCAACCGGAATAGAAGAATTTGACAGAGTGCTCGGCGGCGGGCTTGTGCAAGGGTCTCTTATTTTGCTTGCGGGTGATCCCGGAATAGGCAAGTCTACTATTTTACTGCAAACCTCTAATTCTGTTTGCGCAAACGGAAAGAAAATATTGTATGTTTCAGCAGAGGAATCTGCTTCCCAAATAAAATTACGTGCACAGAGGCTTAAAGTAAAATCCGATAAACTTTATATTTATTCCCAAACAAATTTTGATACTATTAAAAGCCGTATTGATGAAATGAAACCGGATATGCTCGTCATAGACAGTATTCAGGCAGTTTACTCAAGTGATATATCCAGTTCTCCCGGTTCTGTCTCGCAGATTAGAGAATGTACTAATATTTTGATGGATATTGCTAAAAATAAAAATATAACTGTAGTAGTAATCGGGCATGTAACAAAAGACGGAAATATAGCAGGGCCAAAAGTATTGGAACATATGGTGGATACCGTCATTTATTTTGAAGGGGACAGGTATAAATCTTACCGGCTTCTGCGATGTATGAAAAATCGTTTCGGAACGACAAATGAAGTCGGGGTGTTTAATATGTGCGATGACGGGCTTCATGAAATTTCTAACCCCAGCGAACTTTTTTTGAATGAAAGAACAAAAAACATAACCCCCGGTAGTGTTGTAATAGCAACAAATGAAGGCACACGACCACTGCTGATAGAAATTCAAGCTCTTGTGGGAACGACATCTTATCCTTCGCCAAGGAGAGTTTCTAACGGAATTGATTACAACCGGCTGCTGCAAATTCTTGCAGTATTAGAAAAACGAATCGGCCTAAATCTCAGTAAACAAGATGTATATGTGAATGTAATCGGAGGTCTGGAGATTGACGAACCTGCTGCGGATTTAGGAGTTGCTTTGGCTGTTGCTACATGTGCAAGAGATGTAATTGTCAGCCCTGATACCGTGATTGTCGGAGAAATCGGACTTTCCGGAGAAATCAGAACTGTAAACAACCTGGATAAAAGAATTAAAGAGGCTGCAAAGCTCGGATTCAAAAAAATTATTATTCCCAAAACCGGCAAAACTGATTTAAATGAAGACATAAAAATTATTGAATGTGCAAGATTAATGGATGCAATCAGCGCCTGCGTTTACAAAGAAGATGCACTGCTGCCAAATTAAAGTTCGGGAAATAAATTCGGGATGACATTTTATATTACTGTCACCCTGAACTTGTTTCAGAGTCTTACCAATGATAAATGTTTTTTATCAATCCCAATCCATTGATAAATCTTCAAATTCAGGATTCATTTCTTTAATCAAATTTATTTTCCAATCTCTATGCCATCGTTTTAATTGTTTTTCACGATTTAATGCAGTTTCTACAGAATCAGTTAATTCATAATATACTAATCTGTCAATATTATATCTTTTAGTAAAACCTTCAACGACTTTATTTTTATACTCCCAAACTCTTTTTTTTTTGCAAATTTCCGGTTACCCCGATATAAAAAGAAGTCTGTGAATAATTAGTCATTATATAGACAGCATAAGTTTTGTTCATA
>CASDVD010000130.1 GCA_949284155.1 uncultured bacterium
TTTTATAAATGGTGGGCGTTGAGAGGCTCGAACTCCCGACATCTTCCTTGTAAGGGAAGCGCTCTACCAACTGAGCTAAACGCCCTTTTTACTAAATTAATTTTAATATCTTGTTCAAAGGTATATATAAATAATACTAAATAAATATCTGCTGTCAAATATTTATTTCTTAGAAAAAAAGTTTATTAATTTATCCAGAAAACCTTCTTCCTCAATGCCTTCAGAGCTGGATAGAAGCTTCAATTTTGCATCTATCTCATCCCTCTGTTCTGACGTTGGTGCAAATTTCAGATATTTTTCATACAGACTTATTGCTTCACTCATTTGACGGCATGATTCATAATATTTTGCAAGCCGTAAAATAGCATCATAATCTTTTGGATTTATTTCAACTAACATAAGAAGGTACTGAATCATTTTGTCTTGATAACCTTCTTCCTCATAGAATTTCACCAGTTTTTTTAGTGTCGGTACATCATCCTTTTCTATTTCAACAAGTTTTTCAGAAAATTCTATTGAAGCTACTTTGTCACCTAAGGCAATGTACAGATTTATTAATTCTTTAATGATATCTGTATTAGTTTTATTAAATGAATAAGCATTTAAATATTCATTCAAAGCCAAATCCAAACTTCCCTTTTTAAGATAAAATTTACCCCAATAAAAATGTTCCAGTTCGCTATTTTCTTGCTTTTCATATATCAAAGCTTTCATCTGGGGCACAAGGGGACTTTGAGCATCAACTTTTTCATATTTATCAACAAACTCAAGAGCCAATTGGTTATCATCCGTGTTGTAATAATATTCTGCCATAAGCGCAAGATACTTAGGAGTATTTTTTTCTTTTGCGGGAACCTTTTCAAGAATTTGCAATGCAGCTTCATTATTTTCCTGTAAAAGAAGAATTTTTGCAGTATTTAACGGATTTGTCGAAAAATCTAATGCTTTAGCATAGTCGCCCAGTTCCATATAAATTTTGGAAAGCAATTCTTTAAACATCTGATTTTCAGGATATTGCTCCAGAGCCTGATTAAGAACACTGACTGCCGCCGTTTTATCAGAGTTATAATAGATTTTTGCCAAGGCGCCGTAAACATTTTCATTGTGTTCATAATCCAGAATTCTCAAATACTCATCAATAGCCTGCATAGATTTATCAAGGATTTCATAGGTTTGTGCAAGAAGATAACGTGCTTTAATTTGAAGTTCTTCTTCGGAAGTATTTGAAAGAGCTTTTTTGTAGTCAGATGTTGCTTGCTCAAGGCGCCCCTCCAGAGTTTTTAATTTTGCTCTGGTCATATAATATTCGTATTTATTATCGGAGAAATATAAATCCAACAGCTGGGTATAAGGCAAATGATTTTGAGGATTAAGACTTAAAAGCAGATTCCAATACTTAACAGCATCATCTTTAAAATTAAGTGTTTGGGCACAGATAGCAAGTTTTGACAAAACATCTTCATCCGACTTGTTGGCTTCATATGCATCTTTATAACATTCATATGCCTGTTCATATTTTTCTTGTTCTTCAAATTCTTCTGCCTTTGCCAATACTTCTGATATAGTTCTGCTTTTCATGTTTCTCTCCTAAATTAATGACTTGATTATACAAAAGATATTCACTTAAAACAAGCTCAATTAACCATCTAAAGGTATATGACATGATTTAATCATCAGATTAATGTAATATATTCATATGGAAAATAAATTTAAAATTGAATCAAAGTATAAACCTTCGGGAGACCAACCGCAAGCCATTGAAAAATTGGTAAAGGGGCTTAATGAAGGAGCGGCTTCACAGACTTTATTAGGGATTACAGGCTCGGGAAAAACATTTACTATAGCGAATGTCATTGAAAAAATACAAAAGCCGACATTAGTAATTGCACATAACAAAACGCTTGCAGCACAATTATACAATGAATTCAGAGAGCTGTTTCCCAATAATGCAGTTGAGTATTTTATAAGCTACTATGACTACTATCAGCCGGAAGCCTACATACCGAGAACAGACACATTTATCGAAAAATCCGCAACTATTAATGATGAAATAGACAGGCTCAGACATAATACAACCAGAAGTCTGTACACAAGAAAAGATGTAATTGTCATAGCATCGGTCAGCTGCATTTACGGTCTGGGGCTGCCTGAATATTACTTTAAAGGTTCCATAACTATGAGTGTTGGAGACCAGATAGAACGGGATGTATTATTAAGAAAATTAGTAAACGCCCAATATTCCAGAAATGACCTCGAATTAGACAGATCAACATTCAGAGCCAGAGGCGATTTTGTTGAAATAATGCCGCCATATGAAAAAATTGTAACAAGAATCAGCTTCTTTGGCGATGAAATAGAAAAAATAATAAGAATTGATAACGTAACCGGCGAAATACTGGATATCCCGGATAAAACAGTTATATTTCCGGCTGTTCACTACATGTCTTCTGATGAAGATATGGAAGAGACAATAAAACTAATACGAAAAGAGCTCCAAGAACGTCTTGGAGAACTGTATGCGGAAAATAAACTTGTTGAAGCGCAGCGACTTGAACAAAGAGTCAAATATGATATTGAAATGATTAAAGAGATGGGATACTGCAGCGGAATAGAAAACTATTCCAGAATAATAGAACGCCGCCCTGCCGGCTCTGCACCTGCAACATTGCTTGACTATTTTAACAGTGATTTTCTCGTTGTCGTTGATGAATCACATGTAACTTTACCTCAATTAAAAGGCATGTGCAGAGGAGATGCGGCAAGAAAAGATGTATTAATAGATTATGGATTCCGGCTCAAGAGTGCAAAAGATAACAGACCGCTGACTTTTGATGAATTTTGGAAAAAAATAAACCAAAAAATCTTCATATCCGCAACACCGTCAGAATTTGAAAAACAAGAATCAACTCAAATCGTGGAACAAATAATCAGGCCGACAGGGCTTGTTGATCCTGAAATCACTGTAAAACCCACTGAAAATCAAGTAGATGATTTGATTGAACAAATAAAAATTCGAGCCGAAAAAAATGAAAGAATACTCATTACTACACTTACGAAACGGATGGCTGAAGATTTAACAGAATATTTGACCCAGACAGGTATTCGTGTTCGATATCTGCACAGTGAAATTCAGTCGCTCGAAAGAGTTGAGATATTACGGGACTTAAGGCTGGGAGAATTTGATGTTTTGATTGGCGTAAACCTCCTGAGAGAGGGACTGGACATACCTGAAGTTTCTCTAGTTGCAATAATGGATGCAGACAAAGAAGGTTTCCTGCGCTCGGAAACAAGCTTAATTCAAACGATTGGACGTGCAGCAAGAAACTCCTGCGGTCAGGTTATTATGTATGCAGACAAAATTACGGACAGCATGGACTCGGCAATAAAAGAAACTAACAGAAGAAGAGCCATCCAAATCGCATACAACAAAGAACACGGCATTATCCCTCAAACAATTAAAAAGCCTATCGAAAACAACCTGCTGCAGCTCGTATCAAGCTATCGAAATCTTGAAGATATAGTTGCCGAAGAAATGGTTGAGATGGATTTAAAAATCTCTGACATCCCTAAATTAATTTCAAAGCTTGAAAAGGACATGCACAAAGCGGCAAAAGTTCTTGATTTTGAAAGAGCAGCAGAAATCAGGGATCAGTTAAAAAAACTGCGTGAAATGGTCAAGAAGAAATAATAACTAGTAATAATAGTTATTTCTGCTGTCTAAATCAAACCAGAGCTGACCGCAATAGTCAGCAATAACAGCCAGATTCATTGTGACCAAATAAGCACAAACAAAGAAAAAAATCGGGCCAATATCTAAAAATGAATAAGTTAAATATAATGCGGGTAACGCAATAAAAATATTAAAGATGGATAACAGCAGAATACATAAAAATACATAAACTAATACATCCTGAAAACCTGTCATTATTTGAGTTATATCATAACCGTCTTTAATATTGTAATCTTTAGAATAATAAATAAGTGCAGTAATGGTTATAGAAACAACCAGCAGCTGAATTATCCCGATAGCAATCATCTGCGGTATACCGTCAAAATTAAACAGTCCGACAACAAAACTTACAAGCGGCAACCCTATTCCTAAATAAGGAACAAGCACACATACAGCCTTGAAGCTTATAGAAAGAAATTTAACGGGATTAACAACCGGCAAAGTTTCCAAATTTTGATGTATACGGTTGTGAATAATAATAGAAGCATATCCGATATACAAGATTGCAATAATACCAAGGAATATAAAATCAGATACTTTAGCAGTCGGAGACTTTGATACAAACGTATAAATCGCATAAATTATGCAACTAAAGAATCCAAGCTTAAGCATGGAGTAATTATCAATATATACAGCTCTTATTGAATCAACTACTGACGCCATTATTATTCCTTCAAAACCTATTATAGTATGTATTTGGTTAATAAACAACTAATACATATTTAAAATCAGTCAAAGCGAGAGGAGTTACGTCTACAAAGGAATGCGCAGATTAACCACATGGTTTAGAAATATTAACCTATGGGTTATAGAAAAATAATTGTTCATGCCCATAATATAAATTAAGAGGAGATTGAGGGTATGCTAAAAGGAATATCGGCACAAGAACTGGCTAACAAAAATCTCGTTCAGGATGCAGAACAAGTAAAAAATAATAAGAAAAACCCCTATGCTGACATAGACAGAAATCTGCTTATTGACGAAACCAACATCTCGAACGAAGCACTCAGGCTTTACCAAAGAGACCTTGATATAAAAAAATTCACAAAATTGGCAATGTCAGATCCTGACGACACATCACATAATTCCATCGCTGCTGAAAAGATTTTTAATACAAACGACAACAACTTTGAGAACAAAATTGTTGAAGGAATCTTTGACAGCAAGGCATTTTGGAAAGATTTGCTGGCTTAATCAACCTGCACATATAATTAAACAAGGCGTCAAATGGAAAATTCTAATCTTGATACGCAAATACCTACTGCTATACTTCACGACAGCGATGAAGGCATTGCCATTAGAGTAAAAAAAGCCTATGAGTACTACCTTGCAGGAAGCTACAGAGAAACCCTGGATTTACTGTTAAATGATACAACATTAAATAAAATTCCCTATGTTCTGGTATTAATCGGAAATTGCTATAAAAATCTCAGTGATACTAATAAAGCAATGAAATACTGGTATCAATCAATAGAAAACGGAGCAGGTGAGCATGCTGCCTATTTGAATATTGGAAATGTTCTTTATGCACAGAAAAAAGGAAATGAAGCAATAAAATTTTGGACTCAAGCTTTTGCACTTAAACCGGAAGATCCAGTTGTTAATTTAAATCTTGCCGTAGCATACAGAACCAAGGGATATAGGATTAAATCTACCAGATTTTTTGAGCGGTATCTCAGATTTAAAACTAATGAAATAGACAAAGAATATTTAACAGTTAAAGAAAATATATTAACTCTTCGTGCAAGAGTTGAACAATGCTACAGAAAACTCTATGACTATAAAAATAATGGTGATTTGAGGGCAATTTCTACTCTCTACGCAAAAATGATATCTATATATGCAAACTTGCCAAATGCCTATTTAAATCTTGCAAATATATTTTTGATAGATAAAAATTACGAAAAAGCACTTGAATTTTTTCTGATAGTTTACAAAAATTTTACTTACAACAGCCAGATTTTATGGAATATTGCAAATCTATATGAAATGGAAGGCAAAAAAGCTGACGCATTTTGTTTCTACAGACGCTGCGAAAGACTTTTTAACAAAAATTCCGGCAAATATCAACAAATAATATCAAAACTAAATGCATTTTCATACTCAGCAGTTACAACAGCTGCAAAAGAAGAATTCGTAAAAAGAGCACAAGAATATGAAGAAAATAATTTATATGAAGATGCCCTTATTGAATACGAAAATGCATATTATGCAACCATCGGTGAATCACCTGATATACAAGAACAAATTGAAAGACTAAAAAAATATATTAACCCTGAACCTTTCGTTATAGCTGCACTATACAATAAAATAAACAGTTATCTTAATTTAAAAAAATATTCCGCTTGCATTGAATTATGCGACAGAATTGTTCTTCTTGCAGACATAAATTCAAAAGAGTCTCTTTTTGCGGTAAGATGTAAAACAGAATGTAAACGACTATTAGTGGCAAGGGAATCAGGTGGACATATTCGCTGATATAAAAAAATTTGTTTATAAAAATATATTGAAAAAAAAATATTACAGAACAGGCCACTGTCTTGGATGCGGCCGCTGCTGCAGACAGATTTACGTCAGACATGCAAAAAATGTTGTTCAAACAGAAGAGGAATTTCAAAAATTGCGATTGCTTCATCCTTTTTACACTTACCTTAATGTAACAGGAAAGGATGAAATCGGGCTGATATTTGAATGCACACAATTGGACAATGAAACGAAAAAATGCAAAATTCATAAAAAACGACCCGGCATATGCAGACGTTACCCTCAGGAGGCCATTTTTATGATGGGCGGAGAATTAGCAGAAAATTGCGGATACAAATTTACACCGGTCGAAACATTTGAAGAAATTTTGAAAAATGTCAAGAAAAAATCAAGAGTAAAGAATCTTCGCCAAATCGACTGACTGTTTTAGTTTTTTTACGTTATGAACCCTCAAAATATTTACATTTTTGGATATTAAATAGTCCGAAACAATATTTGTGACGTCATCGAGAATACTATTGTCTTTAGTATTAAAAGCCTGCTGAAGAAATTTCTTTCTGGAATGCCCGACAAGTAAAGGAAGTTTTAAAGACCTAAACTGCTCTATATTGCGTAAAATTACAAAATTCTGCTCATATGTTTTACCAAATCCTATACCCGGATCAAGAATCAATTTTTCAAAATTGACTCCTGCATTTGTCAATTTATCAATTTTTTGAAGAAAATAATTATAAATTTCTTCTAAAATGTCGCTATATTGGGGGTTATCCTGCATAATATCGGGAGTTCCCTTTGAATGATTCAAAATAACAGGACAATTTTTTTCAGCAGCAACTTCAATAAGATTTTCATCAAAATCTAAAGCAGAAATATCATTAATTATATCTGCACCGGCTTCCAAAGCAGCTCTCGCCGTTTTGGAATTTCTTGTATCAATACTTATCGGAATAGAATTATTTTTTTCACGGATTTTTTCAATTACAGGAACTATACGTCTGATTTCTTCGTCAGGAGCAATTTTAACGGAATACGGCCGTGTAGACTCACCGCCGACATCTATTATACCAGCACCTTCGGAAATCAACTCTAATGCATGCGAAACAGCACTGTCTGTCTCAAAATAACATCCCCCATCAGAAAAAGAATCAGGTGTAACATTAACTATTCCCATAATTAAAGGTACTTTCCAGTCAAAAATGTTTTCTCTGATATTTATTGGCACAGGTTTAAACGCCAGTAAAGATAAAATTTCAGCAGACAAAAACGAAAGTGCGAAAGGCTGATATTTCAATTTCTCACATATCTTTTTCAATTCAGATACAGTACCTGACAAAATACAGTCCGAAAAAGGCGCATTTCCTGTTATCGTTTCTCTATGAACAGCACAATCAGTACCGCTTGATAAAGCAGTCTGTTTTAAAATATTAGCCTGCGCAGGATTCAAATCATATATTTTCAAAGACATGAATCTGTGTTTTTCCAGTCCATGTAATATATAAGTTTTATCAAAACCAATTTTCGCCAGTTCTAACTCATCAGGATTAACAAATTTAACTTTAAATTTCTTATTCATACTAATAAAAATAGCATAAAAAAAGCTGCACCGACATAGAGCAGCTTTTTTATATATGTTTAAGTTTATCTATATTTATATTAAATCACTGATAATATCCATAGTATCAACTATTGTAGAAACAGTGCCTAAAGAAGTTGCTCCGGACGGCTTTTTATATTGAAAAATATCCGGAGTCATATCTCCGTTTTTATCATCGGTTGCTTCTTTTACGCCAACACCCATACCGATACCACCGCCAATATTTGTTATTGCACTTCTTGCAATATTTTTTGCAGTCAATTTCTTAATCTCTGGCTGATTATCTTTTATCTTGGCGAGAGTTTCTTCATCAATACTATTTTTACCGAAGGTATCAAGTTTTTTATATAATTTATCCGCAGTTCTGCTGACAAAGCCTTTAAAAGTTTTTTCGTCAGTTGGCTTCATGCTGTGCAATTTATCCATAAAAGATTCAGTTTTCTTTGAAATAAAATCTATGGTTTTAGTATTTTTATCAATTACATCCAGTGCCTTTTGTCCAACGATTTTTCGACCTAAAAAGAAACCGGCAAGACCAATACAAACAGCACCTATAACGACCTTCAAAGGACTGCTGGGTCTCATACCGTCTGTCAATTTAGCATTCAAATCATTAAAATTTTTGGCCTTATCTTCGTCTGACAATGAATCATCTTTTATGCTGCGCAGAGCATTATTTACTTCATTAAGCTTTTCACCGTCAATGTTTCTGTGAGAATCTCTTTTGCCGAAGGCAGGTCTTATTGGCGAACAATTTGCAGAAACGTTAAACATTTTTCACTCCAGTTAAGTTGCTAATTTACAACTATTTTAAATATCATAAAACAAAAAATTGCTAATTACCTATTTATATATTAAAAATTTGTAACAAATATGTCAATCTGTACAATGTACTAGATTCAGCTCAAAAAAAAAGCTGCTTTGCAGCTTATACTTCATAATCTTGGGAGGAGATTTGGGGATTTGATACATGTTATAGTAAATGATTATAAAAAAAAAGTTTAGCTTTTTAAAAATAAATTTAATAAAAATTTACAATTACTTTAAAAGCATGCAGGTCTTATGGTAATAAATATAGCATTTTAATTATTTTTTCTTCTTTGGCATGACAGGCTGTTTAAATTTTTCAGAAGAAGATCCCTGTATTCTCTTAACTGAAATGACCTCCGGTATCTGTTGAAGCTTGGCAATAACATCCTTCAACCGGTTTATATTATCAACTTCTATCCCCAATTCAGCCACACCTATTTTTTTAGACGGAATAGATTTAACATTAGCATATGCAATATTTGTATTACATTCCGAAACCTGAATCATAATATCCTTCAAAATGCCCTGTTTATCCTGCACATCAATACGTATTGAAGCAACATAAGTTTTATTTAAATGTTCATTTGCCCATTTAATATCAAGAATTCGTTCTTCCGGTACCCCGTCAAGACATGTACAGTCTATTCTGTGTATAGAAACACCTTTGCTCCTTGTAACAACTCCGACTATCGGTTCACCAGGTATCGGAGTACAGCATTTTGCAAATGTATATAACATTCCCTCAAGACCGACAATGTCATTTTTAGATTTCTTTGATTTAGACGGATTTATTAGCGGCTGCTCATTCTCTTCGGGTTTCTTTATTCTGTTGGTTATTTTATTAACCGTGGTCTCGCCGTAGCCCAGAGCGGCAAATAACTCATTAATATCCGGATAGTTCATGGCCAGAGCAATTTTTTTCAATTCTCCGTTCTTTACCAACTCATCCAGTTTTGCTTTACCTATTTCTGCTTCAAGCATATTGTGACCAATAGTAATATGCTCTTCTTTTTGATTTTTCTTGTACCATTGACGGATTTTAGATTGAGCAAGTTTTGTAACAACAAAATTCAGCCAGTCCAATTTTGGTGTACCGTTTTTCGAGGTCATAATCTCAACAATATCACCATTTTTCAGTTTGGTATCAAGCTGCGCAATCCGGCCGTTAATTAAAGCACCTGTAATTTTAAAACCAACATCAGTGTGTATTCTGAAAGCAAAATCAACAGGGGTCGCATTTACGGGCAAGTCAATAACATCACCCATTGGAGTAAAGGCAAACACCTGATCGGAAAATAAATCTAATTTTACGCTCTCGACATATTCAGAAGCATTGCTTACGTCTTTTTCCATTTCAGCAAGCTTTCTCATCCAGGAAAACTGCAAATCTTCATTTGAAACAGCTTTTTTAGAGCCTACTTCTTTATATTTCCAGTGAGCAGCCACGCCATATTCAGCGACCTGATGCATTTCATGCGTACGAATTTGAACTTCAATAGGCTTTGTCTTCGGCCCTAAGACAGAAGTATGCAATGAACGGTACATGTTGCTTTTGGGCATTGCTATATAGTCTTTGAAACGGCCCGGGATAGGCTTAAACTGGGAATGAATAATACCCAGTACTTCATAACACTCATTTACCGTATTAACAATTACTCTCACGGCAGAAATATCATATAATTCGTGAAAAGCAATGTTCAATCTTTTCATTTTGCTGTATATGGAGTAATAATGTTTTGACCGGCCGGAGATAGAAGCCTTTATTTTATGCTGTTTTAAAAGCTGGCTTATTTTTTCTATCAAAACCTGAATAGTCGCATCACGTTCCGCCTTTTTTAACGCAACCAACTGAGCGATTTCGAAATATTTTTCAGGATTTAAATATCTTAAAGACAAATCTTCCAGCTCGGCTTTAATTTTCCCAATACCAAGCCTGTTTGCAAGAGGTGCAAATATATCCAAAGTCTCTTGGGCAATTTTTTGTTGTTTTGCAGCTGCCATGTAGTTTAAAGTCCGCATGTTATGAAGTCTGTCAGCAAGCTTAAGAAAAACAACCCTGACATCATTTGCCATTGCAATAAACATTTTTCTGAAATTTTCAGCCTGACGTTCTTCTTTTGACTTAAACTGAAATTTTCCCAGTTTTGTCACACCCATAACAAGACTCAAAACATCTTCACCGAAAATTTCTTTTATTTCTTCGGGCTTAGTATCAGTGTCTTCAACAACATCGTGCAGTAATGCCGCAATAATTGTATTTTTATCAACCATCAAATCAGTCAAAATTTTAGCAACTTCAACCGGATGTATAATATAAGGTTCTTCACTTATCCGGTATTGACCGCTATGAAGACGCGCAGCATACTCATATGCATTTTTTATTTCCTCAATATCCTCAGCCGGACGATTTTGGGATACCAGCAATTGATGCAGAGGCTCAAATATACTTAAATCTGGTTCATTTTCTGTCATTTTAATTCTATCGCTTTTTTAACAATTATTGTACACTTTTATAATATCGGATACAAGTAGACAAAACTTTAATTATGTGTGATGAAAAATTTTACAAACTTAATAAAAACGGCATTATTTTTAGTGTAAAAGTTGTTCCTAATTCTTCTAAAAATGAGGTTTGCGGAATTTTAGATAATTTGTTAAAAATTAAAATTAAAGCCCCTCCTATCGAAAACAAGGCTAATACTGAACTAATAAAATTCCTCTCTAAGTTAGCAGAAAAACCAAAGTCATGTTTTGAACTGCTGTCAGGAAATACATCTAAAACAAAAAATATATTAATTGCCGGCATGACTATTGATGAATTGAAAAACTTTTGTGATAAAATAAATTTAAATCAGTAATTATAAAGGGACACTAAATGTTAACATTTCTCTGGATTGTTCAAATAATATCCGCATTATTATTAATAGTATTAGTCTTAATCCACTCTCCTAAAGGCGATGGAATAGCAGCAATCGGCGGCGCATCTCAAATGTTCTCGTCACAAAAAAATGCTGAATCGGGACTTAATAAATTAACAATGTGGATAGCCATTATTTTCTTTGTAACCACATTTTTAACAGGATTTAATATTTTTAAATAATTTAACGTATCACCAATCTTTCAACACGCCTTACAAAGCGTGTTAATTTTGGCTCTTCAAACCAGCTGATACTATCAACAAGAACTGTTTTCATATGTGCTAACTTCCCCGCAAGTATATCAGTAAGCGGTCTGTCTCCAATAATAGCCGCACAGGACGGTTCTACACCTTTTTCTTTCAAAAATGACAATATAATTTTTGGGCTTGGTTTATTGGCATGGCTAATAACCGGAAAACTAACCTGTGGGCGGACTTTTGATATATATTCCGCATTTTTATTATTACTTGCAATTAATAAAATAAAGTCCTTTGCAAGATTATTGAATAAATCCAAAGTCTCTTTCGTAAAAACCCCGGTTTTAGATTTCATTACTGTGCTGTCTAAATCAAAAATAAGCACTTTGACACCGGCATTTTTCAGTGCATCATAATTAACTTCAAAAGCAGTTTTAGCTATATAATCAGGTTTTAATATCATCTTTGATTTTTTATACCTATTGTTCTTGCTAATGCGTACTTGTAATTTTCCGGTACTTTAGACAGTCGTACCCACACCTCGTCATTAGTGTTGCCTACCGAAATTTCTTCTTGTTCATCATTATATATTGAGAGTACTTCTGTTTCAAAAAGCTCTGCCGGAGTAATTATTTCAATTCTGTCATGCTTATTTATCTTATTTTTAATTTTAACTTTATATAACTCATCTTTCATATCCCAAACTTCAAATAAAAAGTCCGCCCCTGCCAAACCTTTTGAAATATCATAGCTGTATCCGTCTGAATCAGGTTTCCCTAGGAAAAATCCGGTAGTATACCCTCTGTTTCCAATTTTTAAAAGCTCATTAAAAAGACCTTCAGCAGGCTGTTTTTTATAATAAGCATCAATCGCAGCCCTATAGGCTTTTGCAACAGCTGATACATAATACAAACTTTTAGTCCGACCTTCAATTTTAAAGGAATTAGCACCTGCCTCAATCAGTTGAGGAAGATAATCAATCAACGCAAGGTCTTTTGGACTGAGTATATGAGTTCCTCTCTCATTCTGTTCAATTTCGTAATACTCGCCGGGTCTGGTTTCCTCCAGCAACTTATAGCTCCAACGGCATGGCTGAGCGCATCCGCCATGATTAGCTTTTCGTTCGCCTTTAGTCATATAATCGCTCAACAAACATCTTCCCGAAAAAGAAACACACTGAGAGCCGTGAACAAAAACTTCCAACTCTATATCAGGCACGTTTTGACGAATTTCTTTTAATTGTTCTATAGAAACCTCCCGTCCGAGAATAACTCTTTTAGCACCAAAGTCCTTCCAGTATTTAACAGCTTCAAAATTCAAAGTGTTAGTCTGTGTGCTTATATGGATATCCAATTGAGGAAGTTCTCTTCGTATAACATTCAATATTCCGAAATCGCTGACAATAATAGCATCAGGACATGCTTCGCCAATAATATCTAAATTATTGTAAAGATTTTTAATATCATCATTAAAAGCATAAATGTTAAGAGTCAGATACACTTTTTTATTATAAGAATGAGCAAGTTCCACGGCATGCTTTAAATTTTCCTGCGTAATAATTTTCCCTTTACGCATAGAACGAAGGCTAAAATCGACCATGCCTAAATACACCGCATCTGCGCCAAAATTTATGGCATAATCCAATTTTTCTATATTGCCGGCCGGCAGCAATAATTCAACTTTATTTGTATTATCAATATGTTCAACCATATGTTTCATTTTATTATAAATATGAGCAACTAAACAATATTGTGCTAAAATAATTAAACTGATATTATTATCATGAACAAAGGATTAGGTTCTAATGAAACTTCAAGGTGAATATAGCTTTCAAGATTTCATAGATTTGTGCTTTAACAAGTACTACTTTAATTCAAAGCAAAATCTCGGAAATAGAATTCTATTAATACTTACAGCCGGTGCGCTGGTAATTGAAGCTATTTTATTTATATTCTTTAAAGATTACTTTAAAATGTTTAATTCTTGCATCGACCCTAATTTTATTGTTTTTATATTTTTTGTTCTTATCGTTCTTTACTTTTTTAAACCCAAATTAATATACGAAAAATATAAAAAGAACCATAAACCTGACAGCTATATGGAATTAACTGAGAAAGAATTTAAAATTTGTGCTAACAAGGTTTTAAAAATTGATATGAAAAAATTAAGAAATACTGTAGTACTGAAAAACGGATATTTTCTTGATTTTGATGAAACATTTATTATCTATATCCCGCATAGATTCTTCAAAAATACGGAAGAACTGAGATTTTTCCATGACATATGCTATAAAAATAAAGCTACATAGGATTTTGTACCGTTTTTTCTATTAAAACCCCTTGAAATATAAATATTTGCGTGTTAGTATTACAACACAATAAGATATTTAATGTTAAAGGTGGTGAAAATTTAATGCCTGAAGTTAAAGTTGGTGAAAATGAAAGTATTGAAAGCGCTTTAAAAAGATTTAAAAAGAAAATACAAAAGGCCGGTATTCTTTCAGAAATAAAAAGACGTGAAGTATACGAAAAGCCAAGTATCAAAAGAAAAAGAAAATCTGAAGCTGCAAGAAAACGCAGAGTTTAGAATATAAAAAATAAAAACCGCATTTTATAAAGCGGTTTTTATTTTTTATCAAATATTTTTTTAATCCTTTCAATTATCTGTGAGATATACAAATTCCCGTCAAAATGTCCGACTTTTACATCTTTGAACTGAGACAAATAAGTTTTTGCAGCCTCGTAATCAAAAAATTCTTGCAACGGTCTGTTGCCTCGCAGCCGATTTTTATCTTTATCAGCAAGGACAAGATTGCTCATTATAGTTGGCCCCTGGCCTGAATCTGCTGTTTCCAGATGTTCAAGCGAAACATTTTTGTTAGTAATAAATTCCCCGTAAAAACCTTTCTTCACAGATGGGAGTTTACCCTCTTTAAAGTAATCTTTTAATAAATTACTATAACTTTTTCCGAAAGAAACTTTACAAAAGTCAGCCATTACACTCCAACACCTGGAAGTTTTATTTGTTTACAATCAATCATATTTTTTGAAATATCATCAATTGTTCTAAAAATCTTTTCAGTCATTTCCTGAATATATTCACTGGAAACAACACCGTTCATCACAATATCAGCAGACTCCATTGCAGGTCTGATATATGTTTGCGCAGTTAAATTCACGTTTTCAAACTGCATATCTGCAGCTCTGCCGGTTTTTCCTCTGGATTCAGCTCTTATGTACCATCTCTTTTTTATAACATCAAACGGAGTGAACACATAAACTTTAACATCCATAATATCTCTTATACCTTCATTAAGAACATAAAGCCCTTCATTAACAATAATTTTAGAAGGTTTTTTCAAAACGCCGTGAGGTTTGCTCTCACATGTAGCAAAATTATAATCCGGACTGCGAACTGCCGAACCGTTCTTGAGCGAAATCAAATGCTCTTTCATCAAATTCAGATTTATAGCATTAGGTGTATCAAAACTGTAGCCTTTAGCAAAAAAAGCTTCATAGCTGCCGGCTTCTATTAATTCTTTTGACCAATCATAATAATAATCATCACAACATATTATTGTATATAAATCGGTACGTTCTTCAGCAATACAGGAGCGTATGGCATTTTGGACAAATGTAGTCTTTCCTGAAGCAGATTCGCCGGCAATTCCAATCAAAAATCTTGTATCCTTTTCGTTTAACGCTCTTCTGGCCAGATTAAAAATAACTGACTCTTTTACATTTATAAAAAGAGGCTGCTTTTGGTTTCTGTCCTCTTCTAAAATTCTTTTTAAACTTTCAACGATTTTTACAACGACAGGGAAAGTAGAATTTACATCTTGCTGTGAATCTGTCTCATTATTAATTTGCATATTTAACTATTCGCCAATCAAAATTATTTACTCTCTACTATATTAGAATAAAATGGAGAAATTTTCTTGATATATTTATTAAATCGTTAAAAAAATTAATGAATTTTTGAGGTAATATAAAGTTTATGGAAAATAAAGAAAAATGTGTCTTGTCAGGCATGAATTTAGAACAGCTTACAAAATTCACCGAAAGCATCGATGAATCAAAATACAGGGCAAAGCAGCTTCATAACTGGATTTACCTGAAATCAGTATCTGACTTTGATTCAATGACCGACCTGTCAAAAAAAACAAGAGAAAAGCTTAAAGATACAGCACTGGTTACAAATGTAAAAATCAAGCATAAGCAGGTCAGTATTGACGGGACAATAAAATATCTGCTTGAATACGAAGACGGCTGCTGTGCAGAAACAGTATTAATGCGATTTGATAACCGTTCAAATCTTACGGCATGCGTAAGTTCGCAAATAGGCTGCGCATGCGGATGCAAATTTTGTGCAACAGCAAAACTCGGCTTTGTAAGAAATATGACACCCACGGAAATAATAGAACAAGTCCTGACCATCCAAAGAGATACAGGACTTAAAGTAACAAATATTGTCTTTATGGGTCAAGGTGAACCATTGCTCAATTTTGATAATGTACTAAAGGCTATTGATATATTTAACACAGATTTTCAAATAGGTATCCGAAGAATTACCGTTTCAACATGCGGAATTGTTCCTGCAATAAAACGACTCGCAGATATTGATTTTCAACCGACTCTAGCACTATCACTGCATGCGCCGGAACACGAACTAAGACAGAAACTAATGCCGATTGAACAAAAATACCCGCTTTCTGCACTAATTCCGACACTAAAAGATTATGTGAAAATAACAGGCAGAAGAGTAACTATTGAGTATACGCTTATTAAGGACTTTAACGATTCTGTTGAATGCGCAAAAAAACTATCAATGCTTTTAATGGAAATTAAATCCAATATAAATTTAATAATTTACAATCCTAACGATGTAGATAAATTTGAAAAGCCATCAAAAAGTACAATTCAAAAATTCAAGTACATTCTGGAACAGTCCGGCAAAAAGGTCACAATCAGACTTGAACGGGGTTCTGATATTGATGCGGCCTGCGGTCAGCTCAGCAATAAAGTGCAATAAACTACATTCTTTCAGGCGCATTTACAGCCAAAATACCCAAAGCCGTTTTAATAACAACAGCAACAGACTTAACCAGAGCCAGTCTTGCAGCAGTCAATTTTTTATCATCGCTCAAAACCCGTGAAAAAGTATAAAATTGATGGAAAGCACCAGCCAGTTCCTGAAGATATTTGCATACCATATAAGGTGCTCTGTTCTTGGCTGCTGCAACTATCATTGACTTAAATTCTTCAAGTTTCAAAATTAATTTTTTTGTTACACTCAGTGATTTTTCATCATCAACTGACCAAAGAACATCCAAATCGGCATTCATCAGGGCATCATCAAGCTCAGACTGTAAAAACATCGCAGGAAGAGCTTTTTTAGATTCCACATCGATTCTTTCCGATGTAGCATTTCTGAATATTGAACATGCTCTGGCATGCGCATATTGAACATAAAATACAGGGTTTTCATCAGTATTGGATTTGGCAAGTTCAATATCAAAATCTAAAGTAGTGTTTATATCACGTATAATCATCCAATATCTTGTTGCATCCACACCGACTTCATCAATCAAATCTTCCAGAGTAACCATATTTTTACGTTTACCCATTCTCATTTGTTCACCATTCATTACAAGATTAACAAGCTGCCCCAGAAGAACCTCAAGCTGCTGAGGATTGTGCTCCAATGCCTCAATGGAAGCTTTTATTCTTGCAACATATCCATGATGGTCAGCACCCCAGATATTTATCAATCTGTCAAAACCTCTTTCCAATTTATCATAGTGATAAGCAATATCAGCCGTCAAATAAGTATTTGAGCCGTCTGTTTTTTTAATAACCCTATCCTGCTCATCACCGAATTGTGAAGATTTAAACCATACCGCATCTTCTTTTACATACAGAAGATTTTTTTCTTTCAATTTATTTATGCATTTTTCAACTTTACCGGATTTATGCAAATCCGTTTCAAAATAAAAATTGTCAAAATGAGTATTAAATCTGGTCAAAAGCTCTTTTTGAAGATTAAGCATTTTTTCTTTCGCATAAGAAGAAAGATAATCTAACTGTTCAGAATCTATATTGATAGTTAAATTTTTACAAAAATCAGGTTCATCTTTTACAAACATTTGAGCAACAGGAATCAAATAATCACCCGGATAATAACTTTTCCGCTCTGCCTCATCAACAGGAAAGTCAATTTTCTCGCCCAACTGCTGCAGGACTCTTATATGCAAAGATTTTCCGAGATTTTTTATCTGGTTACCCGCATCATTAATATAAAACTCCTGAAAAACATCATACCCGCTAAATTTCAATAAGTTGGCAAGTGCACTGCCCATCGCAGCCCAACGGCCATGCCCAATATGAAACGGGCCAGTAGGGTTTGCTGAGACATATTCAAGGAGTATTTTTTCACCGTTTCCATATTCATTAGCACCGTATGTATCATTTAAATTAAGAATTTCTGATATAACAGGATTTAAGAAATCCTTTTTTAATTTAAAATTAATAAAACCTGCAACAGTATTAACGTCACAATCATTACATTTAATATAAGCTGCAACATTCTGAGCAATCACTGCCGGCGGCAATTTTGCAAACCGGGAAAGTGAAGAAACATTTACGGCAAAATCACCAAATTCTTCATTTTTAGGATACTCTGCGTTAAGAGTAAAATCATCATCCAGACTCATTGAGCCAAGTTTTTCATCTTCCAATGCATTTTTAATAGCATTTTTCGTAATTTCAATTATAAATTCTTTTAACATAGCTTAATTATTATATGCTAAAAAAATTTAAGTCAAAAGCTAATTCAATTATTCGTCGAACCAGAAAGCATTTTTTCTTTTATTGCAAGGTAGTAATAGCTGTCAATTTCAGTTATACAGTGATCCAATACCCTGATTAAAGATATAAGATCGTTTTGCAACTTTACATGTATGTCTTCTCTGTCCATATAGTATCCCTAAATTAGTTACATGCTATATATCGACATTTTTTTCTAAAACTTTATTTTTTTCTTATTTTTATTAAATTATATTAAGTATTTATTTTAAAAGCCTGCACAATATGGATTTTCTATTCTAAAATAAGCCACTATATGTATTAACAATAATAAGTCTCTCTTGGTTAAAATTGTATTTTAAAAACTTAGACATTATAATAAAATATGAAAGTTATGGAGGAAAAGAAAATGAATAAAAAACTCTTCTGCGCTATTCTGGCCTCAACTGTCATCGCAGCAGGCACAGTTTGTTATGCGGCAGCAAATTATACAACATCACAAAATCCCTATACTTCTGCAAATAAAACAATGCAGCCTCTAAAAGGGAATGTTGTTATGATTCCGTCAGGAGTGTGCATACCGGCTGTAACAAATATGGTCTTAAGTTCTGAATTTCTCACACTGGGACAAGGCGTATCCGTTCCTATTATGAATAATTATTATTACAATAATACACTTGTTGCTCCGTCAGGAAGCAGCATCAACGGTACGGTAATTCAGGTTAAAAAAGCCGGAAGAGCAGGTATCAACGGCCAATTAATGATAAAATTTACTAATATTCTTACACCATACGGACAAATGATTCCTATTTCAGGCATGATAAAAACTGATGACGGAACAGGCCTTTTAAAAGGCGGTACTAAAATGGATTCAGCAAAAGAATACGGTAAAGATATCGCCATTGGAACTGCTGCCGGCGCAATTGCAGGTACAATTATGGGTCCTTTGTCCGGAGGTAAAGTCGGAAAAGGCGCAGTCTATGGAACTGCAGTCGGTGCAGGCGCAGGGCTTGCAAAATCACTATGGGATAAAGGTGAAGAAGCAGAAATACCCGCAGGAAGCCAAATTGAAATTGTAATTGACCAACCGATTACTTTTAGCCCTCAATAATATTATTAAAAATAATTGGACAATCGGACTATTTGTTTTATAGATGCATTTTTGCTAGACTAAATACACAAACAAAAGTCAGAAAATTATTTAATCCGCAGAGCCGCACTGCGGCTCCCGGATAAAAATAAAAGATTTGGGGATAACATGACACTACTAGGAGATACACACATATACGAAGAACCGGAACTGCAAAACCAATACTCAGTCCCTCCTATTTACAGAGAAAAAAATACTGATGAATTGCCGCTTGGAACTTGCGTATTTATCTCCGCCTTACTCCATCCGACAGTAGCAGGGCTGGCATGGCTTTCACTATTTATACTCGCTCTTTTTGGCGTAACATTTGCAGTGTTTGATAAACCACAGCAGCCGCCTAAAGATATAGAATTTGTACTGGTAAATAAAGAAGCAGAGCCGATAAACAAAAATACACCGTACAGAGCTGATAGAAATTCAAGAGCAGGCGGAATCCATGATCCAAATCGTCCTGTATCAATGCCTACACCTGCAGCCTCTCCGGCACCAAAACAACAAGCTGCTCAACAACCTAAAGCTCAACCCAAGAAAGCTGCACCCCAACCGCCAAAACAAACTCAAAAGACCGTACAAAAACAGGCACCAAAAATGCCATGGGATAATAAACCCGCTCCCAAGCCATCTGTATCAAAAAGTGTAACTAAAGCACCGACTCAGGCGCCTAAACCGGCTTTGAAACCATCTGCGCCCAAAGTCACACAGAAGCCTAAAGGTTCATTCAATGTTCCTATGCCTAAAGTACAAGCACCTAAACTTGCAGGGCCAGCGTCCGGGCCGGTAGGCGGTTCAAAAACAGGTTCAGGAGCAAGAACAAGTTCTCCATCTCCAAGTTTTGCACCCAGCGGCGGCGGCAAAACAGGCGGACGCTTTTCTTCTTCCGGAAGCGGAGGCAGCCGTGGTAATGTCGGAAATCCCGGCCCTGGCAATCCTAAGGGCGCTCCGGGTATAGATGCACTCAAAGAACCTGACTTCGGGCCATATATGAGAGAGCTTCAAAGAAGAATTAAAATGAATTGGGAACCGCCAAAAGGAAACGAAAGCAAACGGGTCGTTCTTCTTTTTAGAATAGGTAGAGACGGAAGACTCCTATCAAATAAAGTTTACAAATCATCAGGACTTGCGGTAGCTGATAATGCAGCAAAAGCCGCTGTTGAGTTAACGGCACCGTTTAAACCGCTGCCGCCGGAATACAAAGGCGATAGTGTAGATATACAATTCACTTTTGACTACAATGTATTCGGCGCAACAAGTTATTACTAAAAAGAAATAGAGAAAAGAGGATTAAACTATGGATTTACTTTTAAACGCTATGATTGAAGATATATGGATTGTTGCACCTATTCTTCTGTGCTCATTTTTGACAATCGGCGTTGTCATCAACAGAATTTATTACTATAAAAAGAATAAAAGAGATGTAGTTCTTTTTATCCCAAAATTACAAAAAGAACTTATACGAAATAATCTTGAAGGTGCACAAAACCTTAGTGCGCAGCTTGGCGGAATTATCGGCGAGGTAAGTGAAGAAGCAGTAAGAATATTTTCAGAGCAAAGAGACGGATTTTCCCGTTCATTTGACATTGCGGCCAGCCTCACAACCAGAAAATTGGAAACACATCTCACTATCCTTGGTACAATAGGCGGTGTCTGCCCGTTTTTAGGTCTGTTCGGCACAGTTGTCAGAATACTTTACACATTCCAGGATTTGGCAGTACAAGGCAACCAGTCGGCAGCCGTCGCATCCGGTATTGCATCAGCCTTGATTGCTACTGCATTAGGTCTTGGTGTTGCAATTGTTGCAGTTATATTCTATAACTATTTCCAATCAATAGTTAAAAGATTTGAAGATGACTTTCAACTTATTAAACTATTATTCTTAAGTTTTGTTGACAACAATGAAGATGTTTCCATCAATCAACAAACAAATATTGCACTATAAGCTTTATACAGAAAGTAAAAAACAATGGCTTTTAAAAACATAAAAGGCAAAGAGGCCTTATTCACAGAGATAAACATTACTCCGCTGACAGATATTTTTCTGGTTTTGTTAATTATTATGATGGTTATTGCTCCTACTTTCCAATCCATAGACAATAACATCAAGGTTCCTGAAATTAACAGCGGCATCGCAGTGGAACAAAAAAATGCAACTGTATCTGTTACGCAGGACGGATTGTTTTATTTGAACGGTCAACGCATTAAAATAGAGGCTCTGACATCTGAACTGCAAAAGATTAAACCGACTTTAGAAAAAAAAGAAGTCGTAGTAAAAGCTGATGAAAAAGCCAAAAGTAAAGAAATTTTAAAAATAATGCAGGCTGCACAGGCTGCTGATTATGAAAAACTCATTGTTGCAGGTGAACCGCTATCAAAAAAAGAACAAAAAAAGCTTAAAACTAATGAAAATCAGCAGCAAACTCCAAAAACAGAATATAAAGAAACATTAGGTGAAATACCATCGGAAGAATAGAGGTAAAAAGTGTCAAGACAACGAGATACATTCAATGATATTAATATTACACCGTTAACAGATATCTTTCTTGTTTTATTAATTATAATGATGGTTATAGCGCCTTTACTGGATCAACAGGGTTTGAATCTTGCAGTACCTAATAATGTTGAGGTCAATGAATTAAAGGAAAATAAACTTATATCTGTTACTGTTTCGAATGATGATAAATATTACATCGACAACCAAGAGATAGCAGACACACAGCTGGAATCAATTATAAAAGACAAATCAAAAGAATTGCCTGAAGGACTGCTTATAATGGCAGAACCGGAAGCTTCTCACGGCGCAGTAGTAAAACTTATGGATAATGCCAGAAATGCCGGAGTAACAAATATTTCAATATCAGAATCATAATAAATTCATTTAGTTATGGCTCATAGATATAAAACGAAGAATTTCCAGTCCTAAAATGACAAAAAATACTACGCCAAATAAGAAAAGGATTATCCTATCTCTTGTTGTATATTCATAGACTTGAACAAAAGAGTAATACGGCATTTTTGTAGAATCCAACCCCAAAGATACCGCCTTTAAATAATCTGTTTCAGCCGATTGATTTTTATTAAGTTTATAATAAATAAAGCCTCTTTGATAATAGAGATTTGCATCATCAGGATTGTGCACAATAGAATCACTTAATTCTCTAAGAGACCGTTCAAGTTCCTGATTATATTTATCAAAAAAATTCATAATAAATACTAATTAATACCCCAAAGACCATTTAAACGGTTTTTTTGCACCATCATTGACAGAAAGTTTATTCACTCCCGCCGCAGCAGTTTGATTAACTTCAATAACATTTTTTGCCTTATGAAGAAGTTTTTTCTGCTGCATAGCCTTATCAACATTGTAATACGATTTTAAATAATCCAATTTATTCTGTAACTCAACATTTTCATCGTTAATAGCAAGAGTTTGTTTACGATACTTATTGAGAGTAATCTCAGAAGCAGTTACAAAATAATAGCTTACTGCTGAAATAAGTATAAAAACTGTTAATATTAAACACAAAGTTCTGTTCACTCTTGTAATCGCCATTTCTTTATAAGTTTTTTTGGGGAAGTAGCCATCAATTATCGGGCTTGTAGTATATTGTTTATTATTATATGAAGTATTATGATTTTTCCCTAAATCGATTGCAGGTCTTGTCAATTTATTTCTCCCATGACGAAATTTTTTTTGCTGCCCTCAGTTTTGCAGAGCGAGACGGAGGGTTTTCCTCTATTTCTTTATGTGACGCCATAATTGGCTTTTTGTTTATCAGCTGAAGCATTGGAGGCTCACAGTGACAAACAGGTTCGTAAGGTTTACAGCGGCATTTTGCACTATAGTACTTAAAGCACTGTTTAACAAGTCTGTCCTCTAACGAGTGAAAACTTATTATACTTATTATAGCACCAACAGATAATAAATGAAGCACTTCATTTAATGTATTTTTAATATTTTTTAACTCACCGTTAACCTCTATCCGAATCGCCTGAAAGACACGGGTTGCGGGGTGTATTTTTTCATGAGAGAACGGTATTGATTTTTTTATTAAATCGGCCAGTTCCGTTGTTGTATCAATGGTTTTAGTCTTTCTATATTCTATAATTTTTTTTACAATTCTTTTTGTATAACGTTCCTCACCATATTCACTAATAATTTCTACTAGTTTTTCTTCAGGATAAGAATTCACTACATCATAAGCAGTAAAATCACTCTGCATATCAAAACGCATATCCAGCGGTGCTTCTTTTAAGAAGCTAAAACCTCTCTCTTGTTTAGTCAATTGATGATATGATGCACCTAAATCAAAAATTATCCCGCCGGTTATTTTTTCTATGCCAAGATTACGTAAAACATTCTTAATATTTGCATAAGAATCTTTAACAATTGTTAAGTTGTCATAGCTTTTTAAACGTTCCCGAGCAAAATTTATAGCTTCTTCATCAACATCGAACGCAATCAATCTGCCGCCGGGCTGAATTTTTTTTAAAATAAGCTCTGAATGTCCTCCGCCGCCCAATGTTGCATCAACGTAAACTTTACCCGGCGAACATTCCAGCATGTCAACAGCTTCGTTTGCCATAACAGTATAATGATTAAATGATTCACCAGCCATAAATCAATATATTCCCGGAATCAATTTTTCATAGTCGCTTACAGAGCCATTGTCCATACAGCACAATATTATCGCCTTACCCAGCGGATGTAAATCAGATTTTAAATAAAGCTTCAGTTCATTCTTAAAGAAATCTTCAAGCATTTTTGCACCCGCATCATAAGCATCTGCACCAACCTGAGGCTGAACACTCACATCCAGAAACTTTTGAGATATTGCAGTACCTTCGACATGAATACCGCCCGGAATATATCCGGCCAAAGGATGTCTTGCCGGTTTTAAATTCAATTTCTTAAAAGAAGCCTGCCCCCTTCTTGCCAGATACTCTCTTATTACCCATTGCGCCATAAAGCCTACTTCCCAAGAGCCTACATGCTGATTGGGAATAAGTATATTTCTTGTCTTTGTAGTTCTCATAAATTGTTCAAGAAGGATATTGGCCAAATCGACTCTTTTACCGGTAGCAAAGGGCCAAAAAGAACCGACACCTTCACTTTTCAGCTCATTGATATTTGCATGAGTATTTGAACTTGTTATACTCGGATTTGCAAATCCTCTCGGGGCAACAAGCCGCCACAGCCATGCCAGCGCAGGCGGAAGTATATGCAGCATCCCAAATATACCATAAGAGGGATTTTCAGCAGTACAAGGCGGTGTTCTCAAACCAAAACTTCTATAATCAATTTCAACAGGCCCGTCTTGAATATTTTTAATCTGGCTTCTGGGAATAATAATCCTCGGATTAGGACAAGATTTTCCCGGAGCATCCTCTGTATGTTCCCAAATCAAGCATGTTGAATTCGGGTGAGCCTCCAAATTAAAAAATATTAAAGGCTCTTTTGGATGAGTGGTCACTGATTCAAGATGCGGATCAGTACCGTATTTTTTTATATGATCAATCCTAACAAACCATGATTTTTCAGCATCAACAACAGCTAATCTGCCGTTGTCCTTTTGAAAACTTGAATGACATAAAGCCATATCATCAGTAATAGGTTGCAATTTACAGCCCTGAGAAAGGCCGATATACTTTTCTTCACCTGTAACGACATTTTTTCCGAGAAGTAAACGTCCGTCTTCTTCACGATGGGCGTATTCAAGCATTTCACTCTTGCCGCTGCCAGATGCACCTTCATGTAAAATACTTATATCGTTATCGTAAGGTGTGGTTATATTCACAGTTGATGCATGAACAGTTACAAAATCTTCCTCAAGACCTAAAGCAAGAAGGACTCCATAAACACCTTTTTTAGCACTGGGCCCGGGATACAGGTTATAAGAAAAAACTTCATGAACAGCATTTTGTCTGTTATGCACCACGACCTGTTTACCGGCAAAGTGGGTATGGCGAAAAGGCGGTGCAACATAGATAATAGCCTTTGGCTCAAAATGCCTTTCTAGTTTGTCAGGAGGAATCATTCCTTGCAAGTCATAAATACTTGCAGCAAAGAATGCAGCATTTTTAGGCCCTACCATTAATGCGGGATAACCGTATTTGCTGCCGCCTGCCATAAAAGGAATAAGAATCAATTCATTTGAAGAAAGCCACTCAAGAGTTTCTTTTCTTATACCATCGAATTTTTTGCCAAATCTATCTTCAAATAATATCTTATCAGTCATTGCGATATTATTAACAACCATACAGTTAGGGTCACGCCTTCTCATATAAGGGTCAGGGTAATTCACCCCTATACCGTTCTTGCATTTAACAACTTCAGCTTCTACAATTTCACCCTTATCAGGGACTTTATAAGAAACAATATATGAAACATTATCCTTGCCGCCCACAGACATTTCCATTAATTCATTTCTGGTTTGAGGGATAATAATATTTTCACTTTTGTCAAAAATTACTTTTAATTCATCACAAATATTCCAGCTTTGCCAGATTTTATCTTTCATTAATAAATTTTCCATATAAAAACCTTTGCATTGAGACGTGTCTGACAGTAATTATATTACAAAAATATATAGAATACTAAACTTAATCCGTTATTGTAAACGAATATAAATCCTAAAATAATTTTAATTGAAAAATTTCATTTCACTTTGCAGCTTGTTAAAAGCATAAGAATAATTTCTTTGTATATGTATATGACTTCATACAGCTCTTATATTCAGAAACAGCAAACTCTATTTCTGCTTTTGATAAAATTTAATTGGAGAAAGCAAGTTTTAAATTTATCTCAGATTTTTCTTTTACATTTTTTAATTTTTCAATTCTTTTCTGAATCATTGCTGAATGATGAGAATGAGGTTTTTTATCTAAATAAAGTTTGTAGTAATGCGCCGCTCTTGATTTCAAAGACATTTTGTCATAACAAATAGCCAGCCCCAATATTGCCTTATGGTATACAGGATTAATTTTTAACACCTGAGAAAAAACAGAACCCGCAGCTTTATACTCTTCAAAATTCATATACGCAGCAGCCAGATGATTATAGGCAGTTAAATAAGACGGATCATTTTCAATTATTGTATGATAAATGAGTATCGCCATATCAAATTCGCCGATGAGTTCATGTGCAACAGCAAGCTGCAGCTGGGCATTGATATTATTTCTATCCAGCATTATTGCCGTTTTAAGAGAATCTATAGCCGCACAAGGGAAGCCGGCGTATAAATAACACAAACCCAGCTCAAAGTGAATATCTGAAGTAAAATAAGATATAGTCCTTGCTTTTAATAACGAATCAATCGCCTTTTCATATTTTTCTTCCGCTCTATAAGCAATCCCAAGACCTAAGTATGCTCTGTAATTATCTCTGTCCATCAATATAGAAGAAAGATAATATTTAATTGACTGCCTATAACAGCCGGAATTTTTCAAGACATCAGCTCTTAAATACTGACGATAAGCAGAAGCCCTGCATTTTGCCTTTGCTTTTATTATAAACTCACCTAATCCCCTAGGCGTACTTTTAAATTTTATTCCCAAGTTATCTCTATCCCTTCCTCTAATATTTTAAATATATTTGTATATAAAGTTATTAATCCCGGGGTCTAATTTTTCTTAATCTACTGGTCTATTTTCTGTACACCTCAAACAAGAACTTTTAAAACTGCACAATCACTAAGTATTTGCACCGGTTCAATAAGTAATGTTATATTATAATTTGAGGGTGCGATAGTGAATACAACTTTTGAAATAAATTTAAAATTGCTGCAAAAATACAATTCAAGTTTATGCAAGAAACTTGAATTCTGTTGCGAAAATAACAGAAGATTTGAATTAAAACCTAATTTAATCGGAGAATTTAATATATTAATTGACGGCATACCGGTACATTCTGTCACCGGCGCCCAAGAAGAAGCAAAAGAATTATTTTCAAAGCTCTCAAACGACACACAAAATTTAATACATATTTTATACGGACTTGGATTAGGCTATGAAGCAGAATTCTTTTCTGAACACTCAAAAGGCATAACTGTTATTTTTGAACCGGATATTGCACAAATAAAATTTTTGTTTGAAAATGCTGACTTTTCCTCACTTTTAACTAAAAATAATATTTTTTTAGTATCTGATTTTAACGAATTGCAGTTAATATTTTCTAAAATATACAAGTATAAAAAAGAAGTAACATTGAATACTATAGACTATTATTCTTCATCACAAACATATAATGATTTCAAAAAACAAATTAATACTTTTATTGCAGTACAAAAACACAACTACGAATATCAATCAAGTACAATATTCAGCAAAGTAATTTTAATGACAGAAAAATTGCCTGAAAAAATCAAACTGACAAACCTGAACAAGCTTAAAAATAAATTCTTAAATATGCCTGCAATAGTTGTTTCAGCAGGGCCGTCTTTACACAAAAATATTGAAATTCTTAAACAATACAAAGACAATGCCATCATATTTTCAGTGGGAACAGCTCTCAAAACACTTACGGAACACAATATAACACCGGACTTTGTCAGTTATATTGAATCTTTTGACTGTAGTCATCAATTTGAAAAATTCGATTTATCGCAAATAAATCTCATAATGGAGCCTGCATCAAGCAAGAACCTTTTAAATTACAATTTCAAAAACAAATTTTTAACATCATCATATGAAGCAAATGTTAACCATTTATTTTCTGAACTTACAGGCACAGAACAAGATTACTTTGAAGCCAAAGGTACTGTTGCTTATCATGCTCTATACAGCGCAAAATACCTCGGCTGCAACCCAATAATTTTATTGGGCCAGGATTTAGCCTACCCTGACGGACAATGCTATGCCAAAGGTACAATATATGAAGGACTGGAATGCCGCCAAAATAAAGACGGAACATATAAAATAGAAGTAAAAGATAAAGAAATATTTAAAAAAGTATTTTTTAGCTCAGATTCAAAATTAAGTGATGAAGAAAAAGAATCTGCTTTAAACAAAAGAATACAAGAGCTAAACTCCTATTTATGCACAATAAAAAGTGTTGACGGGAAATTAATACCAACAAGCAATACATACAAGCTATTTTGCGGGTATTTTGAAGATTTCGCAGCCCGCAACAGAGATATCAAATTAATTAATGCATCATCCGGAGCTTATATAAACGGATTTCAGCATATCCGGTTATGTGAAATAGACCTAAAAAAAGTAAATAAAAATATTCCTCAATTTAACAGTGAATATTGCACTCCGGATACATTAAATAAAAACATAAATAATTTAATAAAAGACCTCAAAGAATATTACAACTGGATGATAAAACAGCAGAACCTCCTTGAATCAGGACAGTCAAGCACTGACACAATATTTGCAATGCTGCAAAAAGCAAATGAAAAAAGAACAAGAAATATGGCATACCGGCTGATATCATTACCAGACTACAATGAATTAACCTATATATTGAGAGAATACGGCGACAGAAATGATTCAGAAGCTATAACAAAAATAAACAGCCAAGCCAAAATATTTTTCAGCTACACTGCAAACCGCACCTCACTACTTATTCAAAAGCTTGAAGAAAATATGGAGACACTAAATGAAAGCTGTAATTCAAAGAGTTAAATGCGCTTCCGTAACAATTGATAACAATCTGTATTCCTCAATCAATACAGGTTTATTAGTTTTATTCGGCGTAGAAAAGGGAGATTCCGCAGAAAAGATGGAGTGGATGGCAAAAAAAATATTAGAATTAAGAATTTTTGCAGATGAAAATGGTAAAATGAACAAATCAATAAAAGATATAAACGGAGAAATACTTGTAGTCTCACAATTTACTCTGGCAGCAAACTGCGCCAAAGGCACAAGACCCGGTTTTGACAATGCAGAAAAACCGGACGCAGCAAATAGCATGTATGAAAAATTTGTATCAAAATTAAAAGAATCAAATTTAACAATAAAAACAGGTATTTTTGCAGCAATGATGGACGTAAAACTCTGTAACGACGGGCCTGTAACGATTATTCTTGAAAGATAAACAGGCTAAAATTAAGAAAATACTTGCCATATATTGTTTTTACATTTACAATAAAATAAAATATTAATATTTTTTGAATTTATTAACTATACTGAGGAGCTAATTTAAGTAGCCTTTCACTTAAAGGGTCAATGAAAATGTATGTAAATAAGTGTACTAAATGTGGAGCGGAATTTGAAACCAAAAACCCTAAAAGGGTAATTTGTCCTAACTGTCTATATGCCGATAAAAAATCAAATGAAGAAAACGGTGAAGGTTTAGATAAAGAAAAACAAACATTCTCCAGCTATTCAACAGAATCTTTCCAACGGTCTGATGAAAGACCTCGCTATAATGACAGACCAAGATATGACGGACAAAGAAACTATAATCAGCAACGTCCGTATGGTCAGCAGCAAAGACCGCAGCGTCCGTATAACCGAAGCTATGACAGGCCGCAAAGACCATATGACAGAAATAATGACGGTTATCAAAGACAGGGAGGTTATCAAAGACCTCAAGGGAATTACCAACGACCGCAACAAGGAGGATACAACAGAAAACCTCAAGGCGGATACAGACCGAGACCGCCAAAAGGTCCTCAAAAACCGCCTAAACAACTTCTTGTAAACAAAGAACAATTGCTGCAAATTGAAGAATTGTACAAAAAAATGCTTCCATTGCCAAATCCTGATGCGCATGAAGTTATTGCAGAACAAATTGGTCTTGAAGCAAGAAAGGTTTTTTTTGGTATTAATTTGGTCAGACAAAAAATGATGCTGCCTAAACTGCCTTTCCCAAAAAGAAAGCTCGCTGTTTCACCTGACCAGCTTACAGCCATAAAAGCCCTTTATGAACCGCTGCTGCCGCTGCCTCCTATCGGATGCCACAAAATTATTGCGGCACAATTAAAAATTGATGAATGGCGTGTCCATGTGGGAATCGGTCTTGTCAGAAAACAAATGGGCCTTGATAGATGGAATCCGGACAGAGAAGATGCTCCGTCTGAATTTAAAACACAGACAGCAAAAGAAGAACCTGATGTTGAACCGCCTAAAAAAACAAGAACAAGAAAAACTAAAAAAACAGAAGAAACTAGTGAAGATAAGCCCGTAGAAAATGAATAGCAAGCTGATTTCTATTGGAAAAATCCTCAATTTTCATGGAATTAAAGGTGAAGTAAAAATGGGCTTCACTTCCGGAAAAGAGTCTGTTATAAAGTCTTTAAAAAAAGTTTATATTTTTGTTGATAACAAAAAA
>CASDVD010000131.1 GCA_949284155.1 uncultured bacterium
TCAAAATCGGTCATTGTCGGAAGAGCAGACGGGTCGAGTTTAATAATTTGTGCAATTTTATGACTTAATTCATCAAAATCGTCAAGCGTTATATTGATATTTCCGGAGTTAGCGATTGCAAGCAAATGCAGTATAGTGTTTGTTGAACCGCCCAAAGCCATATCAGCGGCAATTGCGTTTCTCATTGAATCTCTCGTTATGATATCGGAGGGTTTAATGTCCTGTTTTACCAGTTCAACAATTCGCATACCGGAGTCAAAAGCTATTTGTTTTTTTCTTGCTGAAACTGCGGCTGCTGTTGCGCATCCCGGGAGACTCATACCCATAACTTCTGTCAAGCAGGCCATAGTATTAGCGGTGTACAAACCCTGACAGGCGCCGGCGCCCGGGCAGCATTCTTCTTCCAGTTCATGCAGTCTGTTTTCTGTAATTTCTTTATTTGATAATCTTCCTATAGCTTCAAATGAGCCTCGAATCATAGTCAGAACTTCATTTTTGCTGCATCCGTCAAGCATTGGGCCTGCTGTAACGACAATTGCCGGGATATTAAGTCTGAGCGCAGCAATAAGCATTCCGGGTGTAATTTTGTCGCAATTGGAAAGCAGCACTAAGCCATCGAGCTGATGAGCTGCGGCAACTGTCTCAACACAATCAGCAATTAAATCTCTGGAAGGAAGCGAATATTTCATCCCGCTGTGTCCCATGGCTATTCCGTCGCATACTGCAGGTACTCCAAAGACAAAAGCCTGTCCTCCGCCGGAATGGATGCCTCTTTCTATCTGGCGTTCTAAATCACGCATTCCCACATGACCGGGTACTAAATCTGAAAATGAGCTTGCGATACCGATGAAAGGTCTTTTCATTCCTTCCTTGCTGACTCCGGTTGCATATAAAAGTGCTCTGTGAGGTGCTCTGTGGATACCTTTTTTTACATTGTCGCTTCTCATTTCTGATTCCTCTGATTCTTCTGATTTCTTTAATTTCGATAAATATTAGGAGTGTATTAGTATTATACAACAAAATACACTTTATTATGAATTGCTGCCGATAATGTAATGAAATATTTGTACAAATTTACTGTCTTTTACTATAATAAATTAAGAGAATATAAAGAGAGGGTTTGCCATGAAGATTTATATCAAAGATATTGCTCAATATGAAGGTCAGGAAATTACGCTGCAGGCGTGGATGTACAACAAGCGTTCAAGCGGAAAACTGCATTTTTTACAGTTAAGAGACGGAACAGGTGAGATACAGGCTGTTGTATTTAAAGGCAATGTGTCTGACGAAGTTTTTGAGTTGGCTGATAAAATTACGCAGGAGTCTTCTGTTGAGGTCAAAGGTACGGTGAAAAAACATGACCGTTCAAAAATCGGTTATGAAATCGATGCGGTGGATGTGAAGGTGATTTCTCCGTCTGTTGATTACCCGATTACACCTAAAGAGCACGGAACGCATTTTTTGATGGAGCACAGACATTTATGGCTGCGTTCGCTCAGACAAAATGCTATCTTGCGTGTTCGCCACAGAATTATTAAAGCGGTCAGAGATTTCTTTGACAGCAAAGACTTTACACTTGTAGATGCTCCGATTTTTACGCCGAATGCTTGTGAAGGTACTACAAATCTTTTTGAGGTTGATTATTTTGATGAGAAAGCATATTTGACTCAAAGCGGCCAATTATATATGGAGGCTGCTGCTATGGCTATGGGCAAAGTATACTGTTTCGGGCCTACCTTCCGTGCGGAAAAATCCAAAACACGCCGCCACCTTACTGAATTTTGGATGGTAGAGCCGGAGGTCGCTTTCTTTGATATATATGATGACATGGATTTGGCGGAAGAGTTTGTTGAATATATTGTTCAGCAGGTGCTTGAGCATAACAGGGATGATTTGGAATTCTTGGGCCGTGATGTATCAAAACTGGAAAAAGTGAAAAGACCGTTCCCGAGAATTTCTTATGATGAAGCAATAGAAATCTTGCATAAAAAAGGCAACGATACTCCTTGGGGTGAAGATTTTGGCGGTGATGAAGAGACTTTGATTTCGCAGGAATTTGACAGACCTGTTATGATTCACCATTATCCTATGAAGGTTAAGGCTTTTTATATGAAACAAGAAGGTGATAAGGCAGCTTGTGTTGATATGATTGCTCCTGAAGGATACGGAGAAATTATCGGCGGCGGACAACGTGAAGAAGATTTGGACAAACTTCTGGAGAAAATTAAAGAACAGGGATTGAACCCCGAGGTGTTTGACTGGTATTTGGATTTGAGAAAATACGGAAGTGTAAAACATGCAGGCTTTGGACTCGGTATTGAAAGAACCGTAAGCTGGATTTGCGGTGTGCCGCATGTCAGAGAAACAATTCCGTTCCCGAGATTAATGGATCGTATTAAACCGTAAATACATTAAAA
>CASDVD010000132.1 GCA_949284155.1 uncultured bacterium
ACAAATAAAATTACAAATAAAAAAGATGAGTTTTAAAGACTCATCTGTTATTCAAGCAATAAGTATATATATTAACCAAATTATGCGAAGATATTGATATTTTTATCTTGTTGAGTTGATTGATTTCCTTCTTTTTTGGTGTTCATTGCGAAGAATGAAAATGGATTTGAACCTCTTTTGTCTTTGTCGAGACTTTTTGAGTTGTTGAGTTCAACTGATTTGGGAAGAGCAACGACTTCTCTTGGTTGAGCGCCTTGTCCTTCTGCAACAGGAGCAATGAGTTTTCCTTCAACATTTTTTTGTACGGCTGTATTTTGAATAGCAGCTTGAGAATTCAAGTATTGAACATTGGCAATAAAGTTAGCATTGAGGTTTATGTCAAGACCGGCATTTCTGATAGCAACTTGTTTTGTTACATCGATTGCATTTTTGCTGTTGTATAAGTCTAAACCTACTTCAGGTCTTCTGAATTTTGAAAGATCAACTTGATTGATATCGAAAGATTTTGTTTCGGCATTAGCGAAGATTTGTCTTGTTACTTCGTTAATTGATTGAGTGTCGATGTAGCTTCTGTTAGATGTTAAATTTGTGATGCCAAGACTCATTGTTTATCATACCCCTTATTGCTTGTATTATATATATCGACACTTGTTAAGAAAAACTTTAGGAATTTGGTATGTATATTTACAATTGTTTACATTGTTTTTGGATTTAAATTTGAAATAAAGATTTTATTAAAATTTGAGCATAAATATTGACACATAAATCAAATAAAAATATGCTTAAATAGCAGAGAACAGAGAAAACAGCGGTGGAAGTATGTGCCGAATCGGAGCAATTAAATCAAAAAGATATTTACATCCTTCAAATGCATTGCGCCTGATGCGTTCACAGCAAAAGGGTCATGACAATTCCGGATTTGCCTTTATAATGCAGGATTTAGGCGGAATGTTTGAAAATTATAAAGAACTTCCTATTTTATCAATGGCCTGTACGAATGACGGAATGCATATAGCGGAAGATATTTTGCATTCAATCGGTTTTGTGCGTGTAATGCAGTGGTCGCCTGATGTTCACCCGGAGATTGAGGGATTGAATATACAGCCGATGCCGAATTATGTTTTTGAAGTTTTTAATTATCCTCGTTCATATAAATATGCTCCAAAAGAAGAAAAAGAAGAACTGCTTCTTGATACAAGGCTAAAACTTAGAAAAGCTTTGGAACAGACTGATGAAGGCTATGTATATTCTTTCTGGCCCGATGTTTTAACTTTGAAGGAGATTGGAGATCCCAGAGATATCGGAACTTATTTTGGATTGTGGGATGAAAATACAGATTTTACGTCAAAGATTATTACTGCGCAATGCAGGCAGAATACAAATTATGATATTGTGCGTTATGCTGCACATCCGTTCTTTTTGCAGGGATATACAACTCTTGTTAACGGCGAAAATACATTCTATGAAAAAAACAAACTTTTTCAGCAAAATTTGTATAAAGGTTATATCGGTTTCGAAAGCGATTCTCAATGTTTCTTATATACGCTGCATTATGTAAATAAAATTCTTAAATGGCCGTTGAAGTATTTCAAGCATGTTATAACACCATTGCCGTATTCAGAAATTCAAATGAGAGATAACAGTGAGATATTGTTGAGAATAAAGGCTTCTTTGGCACATTTGGAAATCAACGGGCCTAATGCTGTGATATCGGTAATACCTGACGGAACACTTTTTACTGCTTGTGATTCAAAAAAGTTAAGGCCTGTAGTTGTCGGAAAAACTGATGACACAGTTATTATCACATCGGAGGTTACCGGAATAAACGAACTTATGCCGGAGCGTAATATTTCAGAGGATATTTATCCTAACGAAAGAGAGATGGTTGTTGTGACAAATGATTTAAATATTGAAAGGTGGGCACAATAGACACTCGTGATATAAAAACTAATGATATCTGCAAAGATGATTTAAGATGGCAGATAGAATATAACCCTCAAAGGTGCACGCTTTGCGGAAAGTGTGCGGCTGCTTGTACATTCAATGCTATAAAGGCTGATGTAGAACGGCGAAGAAAAGTTTATTCAGAAGGGCCGCTGCCAAATCCGCAGGTTAAATGGATAACAGAACCGGTGATTAAACAGGTTGTAACAGAAAATAAAAATTGTGTAGGCTGCGGAATGTGCAAAAAAGTCTGCCCTAATGAAGCAATAAAACCTGTTTTTAATGAACAAAACAGAGTTAATGTAAAATTCAGAAGTGAAAATGCGGAATCACCAAAAAGAGGCGGCAGAACAAATCTTCATACAGAGGGTCGGACTTTGGATAAAATCAAGATTGGAAGAATATCACAAATGACGGATCCTTCACTGGATGCAATGCGGCACACATTTGATATTCTTGCGCCTTTCGGAAGAGTTCTTCCGCCCGAAGCGCTGCCGTTTGCTGTTGAAGACGGAGAGCTCAAAATGTCTCAAAATGCGCCGACTACAAATTGGATTTATCCGATTATCATCGGTGATATGTCAATAGGTGCGCTTTCTACAAGGATGTGGGAGGCCGTTGCTATGGCTACTGCTTATTTGAATGAGGTTGTAGGGCTGCCTGTCAGAATGTGTTCCGGTGAAGGCGGTATGCCTCAAAAGCTTTTAAAATCCCGTTATCTTAAATATATGATTTTACAGATAGCTTCCGGGCACTTTGGGTGGAATAGGATAATTAATACAATGCCGGAAATGACTGAAGATCCTGCCGGGATTTTAATTAAAATAGGTCAGGGCGCAAAACCGGGCGATGGTGGTTTACTGCTTGCCAGAAAAGTAGCCCGTCATATTCAGGAAATCAGAGGTGTTCCAAAATCCGATTTGCTTTCTCCTCCAAACCATCAGGGGCTGTATTCTATTGAAGAAAGCGTACAAAAGATGTTTTTATCTATGAATGCCGCATTTCAATTCAGAGTTCCTGTTGCAATTAAAGTCGCTGCGTCAGTGACAAGTGTGAGCGTATATAATAATTTGCTCAGAGATCCTTATAATATTGTCGGCGGATTTTTTCTTGACGGTATAGCCGGCGGAACCGGTGCCGCTCACGAGATTTCTTTGGATCATACGGGACATCCGATTGTATCCAGGTTAAGAGATTGTTATCTTGCTGCTGTACACCAGGGTAAACAGGGCCAGATTCCTTTGTGGGCAGCTGGAGGTCTTGGTATGCGGGGTACACTTGCCGCTGATGCATTTAAGATGATATGTCTCGGGGCAAACGGAGTGTTTACCGGCAAATTAATTTTGCAGATTGCGGGGTGTATCGGAAATGATTACGGAAAATGCAATGCTTGTAATACAGGCTTGTGCCCGATAGGCATTACAACCCAGAATAAGACGCTCATGGACAGGCTGGATGTTGATAAAGTTGCTGAAAATATTGTTAATTATTTTATTGCGACAAACACAGAGCTTAAAAAACTTCTTGCGCCGATTGGTAACAGCTCTCTTCCTGTCGGCCGTTCGGACGCACTTATAACAGTTGATAAAAATGTTGCTACAAGATTGAATATTCAGCATGTATGCTGATTTTTAAGTTGGAAATTATGATATGAATAAATTTATTATAAACACTTTAATGAACAACAAAAGACTCTCGACACAGGAGCTTTTGCAGATAATTTATGAAAAAATAAATGAAGGTTTTACTGAATTTGAAATAACCGCATCCGGCCAGCATAATATAGGCGGGCCGTTATGGACTAATGACGGGAATCCTTTAGAATTTGTTGTGCGAAATCCCGGTCAAAGAGTCGGTTCAATGGGGATGCCAGGTACAAAAATAATTGTTAACGGCTCTGCACCTGCGGATGTCGGCTGGTTAAATTCCGGTGCTGAAATTATAGTAAAAGGTGACGGCGGAGATACTACTGCGCATTGTGCTGCTAGCGGAAAAATATTTATTGGCGGCAGAGCGGGTACACGTTCGGGTGCTCTTATGAAGCATGACCCAAGGTATCCTGCTCCGGAATTTTGGGTTCTTAAAAATACCGGTTCTTTTTCATTTGAATTTATGGGCGGCGGGACTGCCGTTGTTTGCGGTGTTGACTGCGAAAATTATGATTCTGTGATAGGCTCTCGTTCTTGTGTTGGTATGGTGGGCGGAACTGTTTATGTCAGAGGTTCGGTGAGCGAGCTTTCCGATGACGTGTATTTGATGGATTTAAATAGTGAGGATTGTGAGTTTTTAAGATGCGGTTTGCCTGAATTTTTGCGCAATATTGAGAGAGAAGAGCTGCTGGAATGTTTGCTTGATTTTTCAGGATGGAAAAAGATTGTCGCAAAAAGCTACGATGAGCGTCAGGTAAACCATTTGATACCGATGAAAGATTTTCGGTTAAATAACTGGGTTAAGGGCGGAATTTTTTCTGATGTTTATGAGGATGATTTTGAGGTTGCACCGATTGTCGGCAGGAAGGAGCACAGATTAAGATATCCGTCATGGGAAAATCATGCACTGAGTGCACCTTGTGAACATAATTGTCCGATTGGTATTCCGACACAAAAGAGAATAAACCTTATTAAAGACGGAAAATTAAAAGAAGCTGTTGAATTGATTTTGGATTACAGTCCTTTCCCTGCATCTGTTTGCGGAAATCTTTGCCCGCAGCTTTGCATGGAAGAGTGCAGCAGAGGACTTGTTGATGAGCACATAAAAATTGATGCTCTCGGTATGATGAGCAGGGATGTTGATATACATCCATTCCCCCTCACGAAAGATAAGTCGGTTTCCGTAATAGGCTCCGGTGCTGCCGGGCTTGCTGCGGCATGGCAATTAAAGAAGATGGGGTATAATGTCGCTGTTTTTGAGCAGGATAGTGAAATTGGCGGAAAGCTCAGGCAGGTTATACCTGAAGAAAGATTGAACAGAACTACTCTTGATGCAGAATTAAACAGGATGAAAAAGGCAGGTATTATTTTTCATACTGACAGCAAACTGGATAAAGAAACATTTAATTATGTCAAAGATAATTCTGATGCGGTAGTTGTTGCTTGTGGTGCACACAGTCCTGTTGTCCTTCCTGTAGAAGGTAATCATCTTTTAATAAAAGGTTTGGACTTCTTAAAGGAAATAAATGAAGGTAAGCGTCCTCAAATAGGGAAAAAAGTAGTAATTATCGGGGCCGGTAATGCGGCGATGGATGTTGTTATCGGGGCTTATAAATCAGGGGCGGAGTCAGTTGTTGCTATTGATATTCAAAAACCCGCAGCTTTTGAAAAGGAACTGCGCCATGCAAAATCTTTGGGGGCTGAGATTCTTTATCCTTGCTTTACTGAAAAGATTGATGAAAATGGTGTGTATTTGACAGACGGAAGATTTTTAGAGGCTGACAGCGTAATTATTTCTATCGGGGATCGGCCTAATTTCGAATTTTTGGACTTGAACCTTTTGGATGACAGAGGATTCTTAAAGCTTAATAAATATATGCAGTCTGAAATAGATACAAAAATTTTTGCTGCAGGCGATGTGCTGAAACAGGGCTTGTTTACGAATGCTATTGCTGACGGGAACCGTGCTGCACATAATATTGATTGTATGTTCAGGGGAGTTGAAATGGATGATTTTAAGCAGGCGCCGATGCTTCCTAAAGACAGAGTTAAGACTGCTTATTATCATGGAGTTTCTCCTGTGAAAGTTCAGCAAATTAATGCCTGGGATGAAAAGGACAGATGCATGTCTTGCGGTTTATGCAGGGATTGTGAATTTTGTATGCAGGCTTGTCCGGAGCAGGCTATAAGCAAATATGTCAATGATAAAGGCGAGACTGTATATGTTTCTAATGAAGAAAGATGTATAGGCTGCGGTATTTGTGCCGGAGTATGCCCTTGCGGAATTTGGACAATGCACGATAACTTTGAAAATACGGAAGACCAGGCGAGTGTTTAATATAAAATCAGACAAAGCGATTGGTTTGGCTTTTTTATTGCCTGCTCTTGCGGGAACATTTATTTTTATTGTAATTCCAGTTATTTTTTCTTTTTGTTTGAGTTTTTGCAGATGGGATTTGCTTTCTTCTATAAGATTTGTCGGATTGGATAATTATCTTGAACTTTTGCGCAGTCCTTCATTTGGATTGATAATGAAAAATACATTTGTTTTTGCTATAGGTACAACTTTGATAGCGGTTGTCGTACCTGTTGTACTTGCTGCTGTATTGAATAATAAAATCAGGGGAAGCGAGTTTTTTAAAAGTGTTTACTTTTTGCCGTTCATTACTCCAATGATAGTTATTGCTATAATTTGGGAATGGATTTTTGACCCTAACTACGGACTTTTGAATTATATACTCAAGCTGCAT
>CASDVD010000133.1 GCA_949284155.1 uncultured bacterium
GCAAAATGTGCCGATAAAATACATGAATCAAGATTAGTGTAAAGTGTAAAATAATGACTTTGTCAACAGACAAAACTCAATTGGCAAACCAAATTGCGGCAGCGGAAGGGTTATCCGGGAATGAATTGAAAGAAAGAGTCGCAATTTTGCAAAATTGTTCGGTTAAAGAATTGACCGAAAAGCTCCGGATGCTTCTTAACGGCGGGCCAAAATATAGACCATCCGCAGAAGATGACGACTGGAGCTATCTTGATGTACAAATTTCAAAATCTTCTGAACAAGCTTCGTCCTCAAACCGGCCAACTATTGATAAAACTAAAAAACAATCTCCTGCCCCTGCACCGATTACAGAGCAGGAAGATTTAAAAATACAAACGATTGAAAAAATCCGCAATGACGCCTATCAGGGTCTTGAACTGCTAAATTCACAAGATAACGGCTTTATAGGTAATTCTTATAACACAATTAAAGAATATTTACATTCTCAATTTTCAAAAAGTGCTGTTTCAAAAGTGCTTTATACACAGACGGTAAGTTCGGATTTGATGGAACGTGCGAACAACAATAATCTTACCCGTCAGGAATATCTTGATGCCAAAAGACAGCTTTTATACGATACCTATCCAAATATTGAAACAATAAGCAAAAACGGACAGCAAGAGATTCAAAAACGAATCCGGTCACTTAGGCCCGATGAATTGAATAATTTTCAAAACCTGATTCTGCGTGCACCAAATCCCGGTTCGGTTGAATATAATGATTATGTAAAAGAATTTGAACAAATCTTTAATGAATCCACCTCAGACAAAAGCACTTTCACATTTTCAAATGACGGTATTACACATACTGATACAGTTTTCATCTCACATGATAAATTCAACCTCTCTCAACAAAAAGCAGAAGAACTAATAAAATTTGAAGAAGTTTATCTGCTTGAGCAAGGAGTGAACTATAATCCTGAAAACATCAACAGCTACTCTGATGCTTACATGAACAATGCTTTTCTCGACCAACTTTCAGAAAAAATTTCAGCTGCTCAAAAAACTATAAATAATCCGCTCATTACAGCAAAAGGCAACGAAAAATACGGTATCTCACAAGAAGCGGCAGAGCACTCACAAGAACAACTCAACAATGCTCTGTATTCCGTACTGCTTGAACGCTGCCATAGCGAAGAATATGTCAATGAAACCTTAAAATCACTTGTACCGGACAAAAATGTACAATTTAAAAACGGTAAACTGGAATTTATTAAACCGGAAAATTCTCCGTTTTCAATGCCGATGAATACTTCTACACTGATAGATATTTCTGAAAAATTAATAGAATCAGATAATACTCTTCTAAAAAAAGAATTGAACGGAAAAACGATGGCTGAACATGAAAGTATTCTTTCTGAAAAATATAAACAAGCCTACGGAAACAAAAACGCAACGCTTCTTGCGCAAGCTTACGAAAATGATCAGGAAGCAAGCATAAAAAAAGTTCGTACAGCAGTAGAATATGCCGGAACAGGCTTGATGATAGGCGGAATGATACTCTATCCGCCGGCCGCAATAGCCGGTGCAGCAACAGCCTCTTTCGGCGGCGTCGGTGTGGAAATTGCCAACGAAATGAGTAAAAAAGAAGTTTCTGATACCAGATTAAAAGAATTGGCAAAAGAATTTGCAGCTAACTCAGCGCTTCTCGCTGCCGGTATGGGCGCCGGAATTGCGGGCAATGCCGCCAAAACCGCACTGGTTACAAAAAACTGTCCAAAACTCATCGCCGCTGCCGCAGATATGGGCACTGATGCCGCAATTAGTCTCGGTGCCGACCTTATGCTTACAGGCAGCGTAAATCTTAAAGCAGAAGGGTTTTCACAGATTATGTCTCTTGTCACGGGACATCTGGCCCATACTAAATCTTTAAAATCCCCAAAAACAAATACCGATATAAAACATCCTCTTTTAGCCCACCCGAAAATTGAGGACATAAAACTCTATAATGAACTGAAAAAAATAACTGACGGGAACGGAAATCGCATCTTTAATAACTTTACTATCAGAAAAATAATGGATGCTTATCCGCAAAGTGCCGGTGCACATATTCATGAACTTCATAACGAAATTAAAACTATTTTCCCTAATCCGCAAGATGCCGCAGAGGTCTTAAAATCAATAGTTTACAACCCTGTCATAGTAAAAACCCGTGACTTTGAATATGCCAAAGAACTGCTAAAACGCAGTAAAGGACTCAACGGGGTAAAGGAAACTTTTTCCGGTCTTACTCTTGAAAAATACAATCTCCAAAAAGAAGCTGCCGGCATAGAAAATGAATATGAAAAATTATATGCTGAAAAACTCCGTATTGCAGATGGGCTCCTCAATGAGGAGAATCTCTCCGTTCTAAAAAAAGCAATAAAGGAAAATATAAACGGAAATCAGTTTATAACGCAAAAAAATCTTAATAGATTTTTGGCTGACGGATATAAACTTTACGACAACCCAAACCTTACACTTACCCAAAAATCAGCTCTGCTTAACTCAAAAGCCTATTTCAGCAGCACTATGCTTCAAAATGTGCTTGATGGAAATAATATAGACGCAAAAAATGAAATATTATCCATACTCAAAAATATTACACCGGAAAATGGCCGTATTGACGAAACATCCGGCGAATTTGCACGCCTTAAAAAAGTTGTCGCTGACGCCAACCGGCAGCAAATTATTCAGAATTTTCCTCTTGAATCGCTTCGACATAAATTCGAAAAATTGGATAACGCCGGCACCACAGATATTACAATGTTATCCATGCTCGGAGCGGAAATTAAAGATATCCAAGACCCTGCCATCAAACAACTCGCAGAAAACAATCTTGGTATATTAATGGATTATATTCGTACGGATAATGAAAAAACCTATGAACAGCTTCAGGCCACTACAGATTTGATTAATATCTATAAATCTTTTTCTCAATCTTCAAAACTTCCATCAGATGTTTACAGCTACTACGACTACCTGAAAAAAGAGTATCCTGATAAAGCGCTCAGATTTGAACAGCTGCTTGAAAACTCACCGCAGCAAAAATCCGTTCTGCAAAAAATAAAAGAAAAATATACCGGCCCCAATGCGCTGGAAACTTTCGACAACGAATTGGCCCCCATTTTGAGAGATTTTCAAAATGACAAAAAATTTGAGCCGATGAAACAATGGACTGCCAAAAATGCATTGACAAAACCTGATGAAGTAAACAAAGTTTACGAAAATTTCTATCTCTCTAAACTACCGGAAAAAACCGCTCAAATGTGCAGAGAAATTTCCCGGGACTTTGGCACCAAAGTCTTTCTCGGCGACACTGATAATACAGAAGTTTTACAATATGTTTATAACGAACTTTTTGAATGGAAAAAAGCCAGCGGCGGCAAAGCCTCTGCTCCGGCTGTCATTGACCTGTCCAAAATCAAAGAATACTATATTAATAAATCTATTAACGCAAGCGGCTACCATAACGAAATAACAAACAGCATCTATATTAACGGTGACAACCTGCCTGATATAAAAACTGTTGTGCGGCATGAAATTATGCACGCCAATGACAAATTTTCTTCCCCACCTTCCGGTCAGCTTAACGGTGTCAATATAAATGAAATAATTGTGCACAAAACTACCTATGACAAAAACGGCAGAAAAAAACAAACCGTTGACTTTGAAAATTGTAAATATATTGATGAACTCAAAGCCGGACTGGAATCAGCCGGTCTTGACCCTGACTATGCCCGCTATGCATATACGGACAAAAGTGAACTTCTTGCCGTTGCTGCGGAAGGCGATTACACAAAATATTCTCCGGAATTTAAAGAAACTCTCATTAAACTCGGCATGCCCAAATGGGTTTTCAAAATGCAGCCCCCGAAAAATATTACCTCAACAGAACAAGTCTATTACCATAAAGATTATTCCGATAAATATACTCCGCAGGAAAATCAGCGCATTTCCAAAAGTGCCCGTGACCAATACAACTTTGCAACCAATTCATTTAATGAAATTTTTTCTGACTACAATGAATTCTTTGGTATCGCCCCGGGTAAACTTTCTTCCCGTGTTAAGACACTCGATGGTATTTTCGAAAAACATTACCGTCAAATTGAAAAATTTGAAAAAATGAAAAAGAAAGCCATAGAAGCGGCAGACCCTCAAATAGCTCAGGCTAAAAATCAAACTCCGCTGACTCCTGAAGAACTCAGAAAAGAACTTCTTCGTATCGAAAATCTCAAATCCGCAGCACTTAAAAATCCTTCAATTATTCAGAAAAAAATCGAAGACTCTATAGGTGCAAGACTTGTTATTGATGATTGCTCTGCCGAATCCGTTGAACAAGTCTTCCAAAAAGTTCTTGACGCCATTGACAGCGGAAAAGTAAAACTCACTACTATCAACAACTACTGCGGCAAAGGGCTTGAACCATACTTTACTCCGCAGCAAATTGAACAAATCTACGCCCGCTGCAAAGCCCAAGGCTATGAACCATATATCGTTTCACCTGTCACTACCGCTTCAGGAAGTATCACCACCGACTACGATTTCCACCCGCTTGAAGCTGAAAAGCCTTCCGGATATACTACTGTTCAAATGAATTTCGTCCACAACAACGGGCTTGTTTCAGAATTCCAAATTCGTGGACACGCTATCAACGAACTCGCAGAAAGTGAACACATTATCTACGATATTCGTGAAAAGAAAGATATAACCAAAGGCGACCCTGAAATAGCATCTATCACTAAGGATGTTATAAAATTAATAAAAGAAATGGATTTGGCTTCAAATGCTAAAATTAAAGCCGCTTATTCAAACTATTTGACACAATGCTATGAATACGCCAGAATGAGCGAAACCGGCACCGCCGGAGAAAAACCCCAGCTTCCGCCGGGTATCGACGACAGACTCAGCATCGAAAATATCATTGCTCTGCACCACCAAATCTCTCTCATAAGTTCCAAAGTTAAATAAATTATAATTTGAGGTAAAATTAATATATGGATATCAAAAGCACTAATCATCTCGACAAAATACAAAATACTTCCTTCAAAAATTTATCCAAAGGAGCCTCTGTGGACAAAATGCAAGAATTTATCAACAGTTATATTAATCGTGCAGAATTTGAATTGTCAGATATCGGCTGGTTCAGAGAAATTACCGACCAGTACCGGAACGATAACCCCCTGCGCTACGTTAACAGTATCGGACTGCAAATCACGCCGGAAAATAATTCATCCTCGTCAAAAAAACGTATACTAAAAGCCTTCGTTACCACGGAAGATAACCGCTACTCGACTTTCCGCACCCTTAAAGAAGGCACCCGAGACGAAATTCTCCAATTTTTAAAATCCGATGAGTTTAAACCCATGCTTCAAGACTACATTACCCAATGCTCTGACTCCTTTTTCATGGACGATTATCTTTAATAGGACGTGAAAAAATCGGAAGGGGTTTGCCACCCTATTAAAGTAAACGCAATCTGCCAAAGATTGGTGCACCGGGCTGTGCCGCTGAACAGTCACGAAGAGACGTGACGAAGATGGAATGATTTAGCCACCCTATAAAAGAAACGCAGCCCGCCAACAATTGGTGCACTGGGCTGTGCCGCTGAACAGTCACGAAGAGGCGTGACGAAGATGGAATGATTTAGCCACCCTATTAATATAATTTAATAAAAGGTTTGAAATTTAAATTATTATGAAACTTTTATAGTATAGTAA
>CASDVD010000134.1 GCA_949284155.1 uncultured bacterium
GTATATATTGTTAGACCGAAAGGTCAAACAAACCTCCTCCCCAAGTCTAGTAGCCGGCCTCAAATTGGACGGCTTTTTTTTATTCTTTTTTTGTAAAAAATTTATACAAATTAAAAAAACGTGCTATTATCTGGCTATGAGCAGTGTGGGAATAGTAGAAACAAAATATTTTAGAATTGATGAAAAAATTCATTTGGAATCGGGATTGGAGTTTGGGCCGGTTAATGTTGCATATGAGACATACGGCGTTTTGAATGAAAGAAAAGATAATGCGATTCTTCTTCTCCATGCTTTGACTGGGGATGCGCATGCTGCAGGATTTCATTCTGATAAAGACAGAAAACCGGGATGGTGGGATGATATGGTTGGGCCCGGTAAAGCTTTTGATACTGACAAGTATTTTGTTGTCGCATCAAATATGCTTGGCGGATGCAGCGGAACAACAGGGCCTTGTTCTATAAATCCTCAGACCGGAAAAGAATACGGGCTGGACTTTCCTGTAATCACTATTGAAGATACTGTTAAAGTTCAAAGAAAGCTTGTTGATTACCTCGGTATAAAAAAGTTGATAGTTGCCGGCGGTTCAATGGGCGGTATGCAGGCTTTGGAATGGGCAATCAGTCAGGCTGATATCGTGGAATCTGCTGTTATTATTGCATCTACAGCGAGAATTACTGCACAGGGTATTGCGTTTAATGCTGTCGGGCGCAATGCGATATTGTCTGATCCTGATTTTAATAACGGTGATTATTACGGGCGGGAACACCAGCCGGAAAAAGGACTCTCTATTGCAAGAATGGTCGGGCATATTACATACCTTTGCGAGGAGTCAATGCACAAAAAATTTGGCAGGAAATTTCAGGATAAAGACAAGCCGAATTTTGATTTTAATATAGATTTTCAGGTAGAAAGTTATCTTGCGCATCAGGGGCGTGCGTTTGTTGATAGGTTTGATGCGAATAGTTATCTATATATAACTAAAGCGGTTGATTATTTTGATATCGGTCATAAATACGGTTCTTTAGAAGCGGCGTTTGAGAAAACTCAGGCGAGATTTTTGGTTATGTCATTCAGCTCGGATTGGCTTTTTCCTACTTCCCAGTCTAAAGAAATTGTTAAAGCTCTCGTGAAGACAGGCAAAGATGTATCTTTTTTCGAGATAGAGTCTCCGTGCGGGCATGACGCATTTCTTCTGGAGTTTGAGACGCAGACAAAAATTATAAAGAGTTTTTTAGCAAAGAAAAACAGGGAAATTTGATAAGATGAATAATCACTATGAAGAGTCAAAAGGCCTGCATTTAAATTATGAAATAATCACGGGTATTATAGAACGAGGTTCCAAAGTGCTTGATTTAGGCTGCGGAAAAGGTGATTTACTAAAAATGCTGATAGAAGAAAAAGGATGCAGCGGAGTTGGTGTTGATATTAATCAAAATAATGCGGTTTGCGCCATTGAAAAGGGACTGTCTATAATTCAGGGCGATATAGATGAAGGGTTGAAAGAGTTTTCCGACGGGTCTTTTGATTATGTAATACTTAACCAGACACTCCAGTCTACAGAGAAACCTGATTATGTCATAAAAGAAATGCTGAGAGTCGGGAAAAAAGTTGTAGTCAGCTTTCCGAATTTTGGTTACTGGAAAGTCCGGTTTTATCTTTTTTTTCATGGGAAAATGCCCAAATCTAATATTCTGCCGTTTGAATGGTATGATACGCCCAATATTCACTTGCTTACAGTGAAAGATTTTTTTGATTTTTGTAAAAAAAGAGAAATAAGAATTTTAAGACAAGTTTACATGAATAAAGCAAAAATAATAAGCAGTCTGCTTTCTAATTTCAGAGTTAATTTATTTGCTGAAGAGGCTATATTTGTTCTTTGCGGGAAGAGTATTTAGTTCGTAATGTTAAATGTTTCTTGACAGTTGGGAAGTGAACGGTTACTATTAAGTATATTGATGAATCTGCGGGAATTTTGATGAGAAAGATTTTAGTAGCTACGGCCATAGTTTTCTTTTGTTCAGGTGTAGGACATACTGAAGTAATCGACATGATGAGACCGTCAGCTTCTCCTATGATGCAGACAATTGATAGGAATATGTCGCAGCGTGAACTTCCTGATTCTATAAAAAAACAAAAAGAAAAAGAATCACATTTGAAAAAAATGGAAGAAGATACAAAACGGCAACTCCGTAATGCTGAATCGTCCGCTCAGATTCAAACGGAAGAAGAAAAGCCTAAAAAACTTTCAAGAAAAGAAGCTCGAAAATTAAAAAAAGAGCAAAAAGCAGCTGCAAAAGAAGCTAAAAAAAGAGAGAAAGAACGCTACATACAGCAGCGAAAACTTTTGAAACAGCAAGAAGCTGAAGAAAAGTATATGGAAAAAAACGGTCTTCATTATAAAGATGAAAAGCCGCTTATTCTTGTTAAAGATAAAAATAAATCAGGAAATAAAGAGCTGAAGGGTGCAGTTGAATCTGATATCGATGAGACTTTTGTAAAAATTCAGAAAATTGAATTTTCTCCGTCACAAATTTTTTCTGAAGAAGAACTTCAGCAGATGGCAGAACCGCTTTTAAATCAAGATGTAACAATGACTGATATAAAAGCTCTTATAGATAAAATAAACCGTTCTTATATAATAAATGATTATGTTACTTCACGGGCTTACCTTCCTCCTCAGCAAATAGAAAATGGTGTATTGAAAATTGAGTTGTTTGAAGGTCGTGTCGGCGAAATTATTGTTAAAGGCAATACCTGGACAAGGAAATCATATATAACAAAGAGAATTGGTCTGGAAGAAGGTGAACTATTCAAACTTAGAGTTTTGGAAAAAAGTTTGATTAAATTTAATAATGATCACTATGATTATACGAAAAATCCGCTTTCTCTTAAGGCAAAGCTTGCTCCCGGTAAAACGCAGGGAACAACAGATATTATCGTAGATACAAATGATCCGCTGCCTTTTCATATAACAGGTATATTTGATAATGCAGGGCGGGATACAATCGGTCTTTTAAGAGGCGGCGTAACAGGTGCTGTCGACAGTTTAACAGGGAATCGTGACAGACTTTACGGCGGCGGCTATTTTGGACGTTCAACCCAGATTGCTTTTGCTGATTACAATATACCTGTGAACAAATATGGTACCCGAGTCGGGGCATCTTTTGCTTATAACCATATCAATGTTGTGACAGGCCCTTTTAAACCGTTTGATATTTCAGGTACTGCATTTGTTTATACCGGATATGTAACTCATCCTTTAATAAATCGTCCGGATATGTCTTTAAGTACATATACAGCGGGTAATTATAAGCGTTCAAAAACTTATTTTACAGAAGTGCCGATATTTGATACATCAGTGTATTCGGGAACTCAAGGTATTACATTGAGAAAAGATACGAAAAGAGGTATCTGGTATACCGGGCATTACGTAACGGTGGGATATTACGATACAGAGGCCAGTCATGATGTATATTACAAGTATGAGGGAAATTTGACAAGGCTGCATGATTTCGGACACGGTATTATCGGCCAATTCAGGGCCTCCGGTCAAATGGCTTCTGATAAAACACTACCCTGGATTGAACAATACCAGATAGGTGGTATTTCTAATGTCAGAGGCTATTCTGAAGGTGTATTGATTGGGCGGAGCGGATTTTTCCTCAGCGGTGAATTGATTACGCCTATTCCTTTTATGCCTAAAAAAGTCGGTACTGAAAAATTAGGATATGTTAATCTTAGAGAAATGATTAAAGCTGCATTTTTCTGTGATTTTGGCGCTGTTTTCCCGTATAAAGGCGAAGGTGCCAGCGTAGAAAGCAGTGATTTTCTGGCCTCTATCGGCCCCGGTATCAGAATTCGATTTAATGATGAATTCAGTGCCAGAGTATATTGGGGCTTTGGGCTGATTCAAAACCGCTATGAAATGCGTCAGCCTACAGGCCGTTTTCACTTTGAGCTCACAATGTCTCCTGATTTAAACAGGATTCTTAAAGCCAGACAGCCTAAATCCGAAAAATTATAAATTAGCGATACAAAACTTGTCTCTTGCTTTATAATATGCGACAATATTTGCATTAGGTGAGGTTTTTGTAATGCAAAGAAGTCTTTTAATTGTAGATGATGACGATGAAATCAGAGAATTGTTAGAGTTTGATCTTGCTCAAAGCGGGTATAAGGTTGATACGGCACGTGATGGGTACGAGGGACTTGAAAAAGCAGTGAATAATTTTTATGACTTAGTCCTTCTTGATGTAATGATGCCTAAAATGAACGGTTTTGATGTTTGTAAAAATATCAGAAAGACAAAACCAAAACTGCCTGTTTTGTTGTTGACGGCAAAAGGAACAATCGATGATAAAACGCAGGGGTTTGATTGCGGTGCTGATGATTATCTGGTAAAACCTTTTGATATTCAGGAGGTTTTGTTAAGGGTGAGAGCTCTTCTTCGACGAAATCCGGAGCCTCAGAGTTCTGATGCCGTATTAAAAAAAGAAATTTTAAAAATGGGTGAAATTGAGATTTTCCCTGATTCTTTGGAGGTTCTTGTTAATGGAAAAAAAGCAAAATTAACTCCTACGGAATTTGAAATTTTATATTGCCTGATGCAGCACTTTAATAACGCAGTAGCGTTGGCTACATTGTTAGATGAGGTCTGGGGGTATGATTCTGATGAGGATGTCAGAATGCTGCGGGTTCATGTCGGAGGTTTGAGACAAAAGATTGAAACAGACACGAAAAATCCCAGATATTTGCATACTGTTACTAATGTCGGGTACAAGCTTACTCCTTGCGGAGAAGAAATTTGATGAAAAATTTTTTAAAAGAGAAAAAATTTAAACGATTAAAAATCGTAGAACAAATAATTATAGTGCTTTTTTTGGCAGTAATAGTGCCGTTAGTTATAAGTGCTGTTATTATTAATAATATTAACCAACATGCGGTGAGAAATGAATTAAGGTATTCTGCTTTAATTATCTCTGAATCAATAGCTTCAAATATTGAGACTTTTTTTCAAACAGGAAAGGACGAACTGGACGGGATTATACTCTCTTTAAAATATATAAAATCTGACTATGCAAAGGAAGTTTATTTGAAAGATATTCTTTTAAATTCAGAAGTTTTTGAATCTTTTGATATTGTTGATATTAAAGAAGGAGGAGCTTTTAATTACGGAATCGGTATAATTAACTATGATGAGACTTCGGGGACAGTTGAGGTAATTGAGAAAATCAATGAAAATCAATTATTAAAAGCAAAAGTTAATTTGGAACTGTTTGATGATAAAGTTTTTAACATATATAGAAAAGATGACAGACAGATTTATGTATTGAACAGTAAAAAACAGTTAATCAGTTCACATAATTATAATAAAGAAGACTATAACAGAGTAGTATATGCGCTGCCAAAAACTCTAAAGACCAATGTGCCGGTTATATTCGGTAAAGTGAAAAACCAGCCTCTTTCGTACTTTAAACTTGCAAAACCGGAAATAATCGTAATAGTAAATACTACAAGCCAAATTACCAAAACAACAATTAACACGCCAAGGTTTAAAATTATTTCCGCTTTGATATTTACTGCACTTTTTATTTTTATTGTTGTGCTCTTGTATACGTATTATTTGTACATAAATATTCGTCAATTATTTAAGGGTATCATGGCCCTGTCTAAAGGGAATTATAAACGGAAAATTCGTCTTTTAACTAATGTTTTTTCACCGTATGAAATAATATTTTTGGCCATTGAATTTAATAAGATGGTCGATGAGATAAATAATTCATACAGGCAGTTGAAGCAAAAAAACCGTGAATTGAAAAAATTAGATGAATTCCGGGCAAATCTGGTGGATACAGTTAGTCATGAGTTCAGGACGCCTTTAACCAGTATAAAGGGGTATACTTCCAGATTATTGCGGCAGGATATTAATCTGGACGAAGAAATGAAGCAAAAATCTCTTAAGATTATAAAAAATCAGACAGAGAGGTTGAGCAGAATGGTAGAGGATTTGCTGGTTATTCCCGATATTGAAGGTGCAAAACTAAATCTCAATATTGAACCGGTTAATCTTTTTGATTTGGTGAATGACAGTATATTGTCCGTAAAAAATAAAGACTTGAGAGAATTTTGCAGCAGTATTGAAGAAAGTTTTCCTCAAATTCTTGCAGATAGAGACAGGCTTGAGCAGATTTTTATCAACTTAATTGAGAATGCTTATAAGTATTCATATGAAAATTCTACAGTTACAGTCGATGCATCCGTACAAAATTCGAAAGCCGTGATTACTGTTTCTAACAGCGCAGATTATATAAGTCCTGAAATTCTCAATAAACTTTTTGGAAAATTTATCAGAGTAGATGATAAAACAACAAGAACTACAAGGGGCACGGGTCTTGGTCTGTTTATTGTAAAGGGGCTTGTACTTGCTATGAACGGAACAATTGAACTTTCCTCCACAACGGATAACAAGTTTATTGTTACGTTGAAATTCCCTATTGCATGAGCCTGCTTCAGAGTAATTTTAAAGAACCGGCTTTTTAGCTTTCCGACTTCTTCTTTTTCTTATAGCGAGCTTTGTTAAACAGAAAAACAAGAGGTGTTAAAATGAAAACGGCTGCTGCGTAAATTTTAAAACAATCCATAAATGCTAACAAATTGGACTGCTCTTGCAGCTGCATATATACCAGGAAATTAGCTTTTTGCTCTGCGACTGCCTGACCGGTGTATGCGGCAATACCGCTTTGCATTGCGCTTAATTTCTCTACAAAACCCGGATTTGAATAGGTTAGGTTGCGAATGAGATGGGTTTGATGTACCTGCCCCATTCTTGATATCATTGTTGACACAACAGATGTTCCTATTGCGCCTCCGACACTTTTGGCCAGATTAAATATACCTGAGGCATTTGTCATTTGTGAATTTTTTAAAGTCATAAATGAGATATTCATTAGAGGTATCATTAGTAAACTGAATGAAAAACCGCATATAATATTCGGCAAAATGATATTGCTCATAGCAATATTCAAGTTTAGGGTTCCAAACATTACGTTTGATGCTGCAAGTAAAACCAGTCCTCCTATAACCATATATCTTTGGTCAATCCTGTTTGATAAAACTGCTACTGCAATTAATCCTACAAGAGAGCCAAATCCCCGTGGAGAAATGGCTAATCCGCTTAATGTCGCCGTGTATCCCATTAGGTGCTGTAAAAATAAAGGTAATATTGCAAGCGTAGAATATAATACCGCACCAATAACCGTGTTTAGTGATGTGCCGATAAAAAAGTTTTTATCTAAAAACACTTTTAAATCCACAATAGGTTCTTTTGTTGCGAGTTCTCTCCAGATAAATCCGATAAAAGTTGTTATAGTAAGAGCTGATGTCCATCTTACCCAGCGTGCTCCAAACCAATCTGATTTTTGCCCGTTGTCTAAAATTATTTGTAAGGAAAACAGCCATACAATTAACAGGATAAAACCGATATAGTCTACTTTTTGTATTTTCCCTTTCCTTGCGTAAGGAGGGTCTTCTATAAACATTTTTCCCAGTGCAAGTGCCACAATACCTACAGGAACATTAATTAAGAATATCCAATGCCAGGAGTATGTGTCCGTAATCCAGCCGCCCAGTGTCGGCCCGATAATAGGAGCAAAAATTACCCCGAAGCCGAATACAGACATCGCAACGCCTCTTTCCTCCGGTGGAAACTCTTCCATCATAACGGCTTGAGCGATTGGCATAATAGCTCCGCCGCCCAGCCCCTGTATTACTCTTGCAAAAATTAAGACACCCATGCTTGTAGCCATTCCGCAAAATGCTGATGCCACGGTGAATAGTATGGTGGCAAGTAAGAGAAAGTTTTTTCTTCCGAATAAAGTTGAAAACCAGGCTGTTGAAGGGATTATAACTCCGTTAGCAACAAGGTAGCTTGTTAAAACCCAGGTTGATTCATCCTGCGTTGCTGAAAAACTGCCTGCGATATTGGGTAGTGCAACGTTAGCAATAGACGAGTCCAGTACTACCATAAAAATTGTAAGCATTACTGCACTGGCGCTATACCAAGGATTTTTTGACGGTTTCCAGGTTTCATCGGCTATTGCTTCACTACTCATTTGCAGTTCCTTTATCTGATATGTACCTTAGGCACTACTGACATACCCGGTTCTATGCTGTATTGAGGATCCAGTTTTTCTGTAAAAATTATTTTAACCGGAACCCTTTGTACAACCTTAACATAGCTGCCGACGGCATTTTCAGGAGGGAACATACTTGTTTTGGCTCCCGTGCTGGCCTGAATTGAGTCAACAATACCTTTTAGTTTCAGTTTAGGATAAGCATCAATTTTTATATCTACTTTTTGGCCTTCCCTTATATGTTCAAGCTGCGTTTCTTTATAGTTAGCTAAAATCCATCTTTCATCGGGGACAAGCGAAAATAAAGGTGCGCCTGTGTGTATATAAGCCCCTTCCTCAGCGGAACGATTGGTAATTTTTCCGTCGTCTGCCGCATATATTTTTGTGTAAGACAGTTCAAGTTTTGCCTGTTCCATTGCTGCTTTGAGCTTTTTTAAATCAGCATCTGCAACTTTATTTTTCTTCAAGGAGAAAACATTTTCTTGTGCACTGGTTAAGTTTGCACTTGTTTGTTCATATTTTGAGCGTGCTTTATCAAGTTCCTGCTGTGAAACTGCCCCTTTTTTATAAAGCTCTTCATATCTTCTTAAATCCTGTGCCGCCAGCTGTAAATCCACATCAGCAGCGGTTTCTGCCGCACGGGCGGCTTTTTGTTTGTATAAGGCCATTTCATATGCTGCTTTAGCTTGTTCATAACGAACTTTAAAATCTTTATCGTCAATTTCTATAAGCAAATCCCCTTTTTTTACATGCTGATTATCTTTTATATGCAATTTGGATATTATACCTGAGACTTTGGGGCTTACTCTGATGATATGGCCTTCAATGAATGCATCATCTGTTGTTTCAAAAGATGAAAAATAAAGCCAAGCAAAAAAGGATAAGACTATTGTACAAATCAATAAAAATATATATCTTTTTTTGCTCAGGGCTTTTTTTATTTTTGTTCTTTTTCTTTTTGGTTTTTCTTCTTTTACCGGCTGTGTTTCAGGTTGTTTGCTTTCATCGCTCATTTTTTTATCCTTATATAATTAATATTTGTTTATATTTGTAAATTACAAGAGTCAGAGAGATTTTCACGTATTCTGGCCAGAACGGAAAAACAAATATCCATTTCTTCCTGGCTTATGTTTTTACATAATTTTTCTTTAAATGAATCTCTAAAAGGTATTAATAATTCAACTTTATCTTTACCTTTTTCAGTAATATAAACCTTGGAAATTCTTTTATTTTCAGGATGTTTTTCACGTATGATATAGCCTTTTGTTTCCAGTATATCAAGCATTCTTGATATATTCGGCCTGTCCTTACTTAATAATATTGCAATTTGTCGCTGATACAATCCGTCTTGCTGGGATAGTATAAAAAGGATACCAAATTGTTCATGTGTTATATCAGTGATTCCTGCATCTTTAAGATGTTTCATTACTGCTACTCTTATAAATGATGAGGTTTTTCCTATTTCGTAACCTATATTTTTTTCGTAATTCTCGTTATTAATATTGTTTTGTGCGTCTTTTTTCATAATTAAACACATGGGTAGTTTGTTGAATTTAAATTATTGTTATTATACTAACAAAGAAAATAATAACACAATAGCCCGATTAAATACAAGGAAGAACACATGGACAGATTCGTGAAGGCAACGATTTTTTTTACATTAACAGCATTCCAATTTACATCTTTTGCCATTGCCGCTTCGAAAACAGTCATATCGGGAATAAGTGATTATCGATTTGATAATATAAATATTGAATGGTGGGATAATTTTAATGATCCGTATCTAAAAGACTATATAAATCGAACAGTAAAAAATAACAGAGATTTGAGAATCGCTTCGTTAAAATCACAGCAGGCATATCAAAACATAAAATCAACAATGGCAAATGAACTTCCCGGGATTAGCTTAATGCCGGGCTATGCGAGGATAAGAACTCCGGGTTTTGACTTTAACGGATTGACTTTAGATGCTGCCGGTGCAAATATTTTTGCTGTTCCTTTGATTGCAAGCTATGAGGCTGACATATTTTTAAAAAATCATGATAAAACAAAATCTTCCCGAAAACAGTATGATGCAGCCTTATTTGAAGAAAAATCCATATACATATCGACTGTCACGTCTACTGCTATGACATATTTAAATATAGTAAAAATCGATAGCCTAATCAGGCTTCAGGAAGAAATAGTTAATTTGAGAAAAGAGATATTTTTGCTTACTCAAGACAGAAATAAAGCCGGTTTGGCGTCTGCATTTGATACAACTCTTGCAGATAAACAACATACGGCAGCAATGATAGAGTTGAATGATTTAAAAAAGCACCGGACGATTATGCTTCACCAGTTGGCCTATTTAGTCGGTGAAGCTTCCACGGATATAAATGAAATGCAGCGATTAAAGTTAAATGAGATTGAATACAGCGGGAAAATACCGGTGTGTATAAATTCAGAAGTTCTTATTTATCGTCCTGATTTAATGAAGGCAGAGGCTGAATTGGAAAAAGCCAGAATTGATGTTAGAGTTGCACGAAAAGAATTTTTGCCCAAGATTCCTATTGTTGGAGTAGTCGGATTTAATTCGCTTGAATTGAACAGGTTATTTGATTGGCAAAGTTTTCTTGCTCTGGTTGGAGCCGGTGTTGTTCAAAGTCTTTATACCGGCGGAAGAAAGACGGCTGCTTTAAAAACCAAAAAGTTTAAGTATGAAGAGATGTTTGAAAATTATAAGCGGGCTGATTTGCAGGCTATTCAGGAGGTTAATGATTGCTTATGCAAAATTAAATATGACACTGTTAAAGATAAAGAAAATACCAGAAAGTTTAATTTAGAAAGTTATAATTTTGGCTTGATTAATGAAAGATACCGGTACGGAATAACTTCTTATTTTGATATGATACAGTTCCGGGAGAACTTGCTTACACTTCAAAAAGAGACAGTAAACAGCAAAATTCAAAGGTTAATTGACTATCTCAGCCTTTATAAAGCGGCAGGCGGTGTTATTTAATACAAATGTTACGTAATGTTAAGTTATTGTTTGCCTCAAAAAGCTTATAAATAAACCTTTTCCAATTTAAAAAATATAAAAAGAAATATTTTAGGCAATTTTCATTTTCAAAAATTGTTTATAAATGCATAGAGGAATTTATACATTACACGAGAATGGAAAGGGATTTGTTATGACACAAGGAATTACTTCTTCAACCAGCGTAGGACAAAATTATTATGTAAGAAACGGACAAAAATATACAGTACCTGAAGGTGTTGATCCTAAAAAGGCATTGATTTTTCAAATTATGCAAGAAGCAGAAGGCGAATCAAAAGGCAAAGTCCGTGATTATGCAATAGATCAACTTAAAGATGCCGGTCTTTGGAAGGGCGATGAAAATAAAGAAACAAGAAAATTCTTTGGTAAGAAATTTACAAACTTTTTGGGCAGATTTATCGGTAAAGAAGCTGATGTATATGCAACAGCCCGTGCAGTAGCAGTTGATAATAAAATGGAAAGAATTTCAAATACCGGTGAACTCGGTAAAGTCAGAAAAAAAGGTCAACTGGAAGAAAAGTTGAGACAGGCAGGCTATACTGATGCTAACGGAAATATAGACATAGAATCTTTACAATCTTTATATAATGATGTTGCAGGTTCTGACAAAGAGATTACATATAGTTCAAAAGCTGCAGAGTTAAAACATCTTCAATCAGCATTGAATAATAACGGCAATGATGTAGAATTTGACTTGAAAGAAGTTAAAAGAATAATTAAAGCTCTGGGTGGACATAAAGAAGCAGCAATTGACCCGTATAAATTAGTAACAGCAACTGCCGGCGGTGCAGCGGTCGGTTCCGGAATAGGCTTAGCAATGCCGATTACTCAAACTGTTACAACAGGCGGTGTTGCCGGTAGCGCATATCAAAAAACGACAATGTTCCCGGCTGGTGCAGTTACCGGAGCAGCTCTTGGATTGGGTGCAAGCATATATAATCAGGTTTCAAGAAATGAAAAACCGATTGCTGTTGAATTAACTGATGATAATGTTAAAACATTGGAAGATGCAAGAAAACATTTTGAAACAGTTTGTACATCACGTAATATATTCGGCAAACTTAAAACTAACAAAAAAGAAGCTGAATTGATGACCAACATTGCAGCATATTTCGTAGACCCCGAAACAGGTGAAATTGACAAGGCTGCCTTCAATAATGCTATCAGAGCCAGAGCAGGTGAGCAAAGCGTATTAAACAAAAAAGAAGCATGGAACTTACTGAGTGAACTCAGTTCAGGAAAATATTCAGCGCTTGACTTTATAGAAGCAGATTGTCCTGAAGTAGTTGACCCTGAAATAGGCTTGGAAGAACAACCAACAACACCTCCACAACAAGGAACAAAAGAAGAAGTAAAACCTGCTGGTGAAACAGTTGTTCAGTCAGATTGTCCGGATACAGTAATAGTTCAAGCAGGTGAATCACCGGCATCTATCGCCAGAAGATATGGTGTTAATGAACAAGAATTAAGAAAACTGAATGCAGACAAACTTCATAGATTTACAAATAATTGCGGTGAATATGCAGGAACAGGTTTCTTAGTTGATGAAGAAATCAGACTCCCTGAAGCAGTAGATTGCGAAAAAGCAGCAAAAGAAGCAGCTAAGAATATTAAAGGTGAACAAAATATTCAAAATTATGTAACAAAGATTACTCCTTATATTCAAAACGGATCTCTTTGTGAAGATGACAAAGCTGTAAGAGCTGACCTGTTCAGAGCAATCAAAGAAAAAGCAGCACAATAGATGATAATTATATAAAAAAAACGGCTTTAAGTTTAAACTTAAAGCCGTTTTTTTATTTTTTTCAGAAGAAACTATGATCTCCAGTAATAAGTATTGTCATCATATTTTCTTGCATTTTCAGCGTTTGCCATTTTAGTATAAGCGATGTAGTTTTTGAGGAATTCGCCGGCTTTTCTGCTGTTTGATCTCATAGCTGTTTGATTTTGAGATTGAAGAGCATCTTTTACATCATTGATTGCATCTTTTAAATCTTCTAAATCTTGTGATGTTGCTTGGTGGTTGTTTGCCAATTGAGAGAGAACTTGGCCGAGCAGTTCTTCCATTTGGGTAGTATCAATGTTACCGTTGCCTGAACCGGAGTTTCCTGCGATTCTGTCGAGTAAGCTGATAGCAGTTTGAATCAACTCGTTTGTAGTAGAAAGGTTAGTTCTGTTTGCTTCAAGAGCTTGATTCAATGATTCGTTTGTTACAAAATCACCAGCTTTTATGTTCAAGTCGTTCAATAATGATTCGATATTAGCTAATGTACCGTTTCCGGCTTGCACTGCTGCGAGAAGTTCATCATAAGAAGATTCACCGCCGTTGCTTTCAACTAATTGAGCAAGGTATTCAACTGCTTTTGACAGATATCCGTCTTGTTTGTCCAGATAGTTATCAAGTTTAGTTGAGTAGTTTTTGATATCATCCAAATCAGCATTTGTATTTTGAAGTTCGCTGATGATTTGTTCTGCGTATGTCGATACTGCATTTTGAGTTGTTGTTAACAATTCAATTTGGGTATCCATTTTAGATATTATTTGGTCTAACTTATCGTTAATATTACCTGTATCTTCAGCGATTTGTTCAGCTTTGGCAATTAAATCTTTTAACAGAGTATCGATATTTGTGTTACCGCTGACAACAGCTTGATACAATTGAGAAAGAATTTCATTTACACCGCCGAGGTCGCCTGAACCGGAGTTGCCTGCGATTTGTTCCAGAAGACTGATAGCAGTTTGAATCAATTCGTTTGTAGTAGAAAGGTCTGTTTTGTAACCTTTTAATGCTTCTTGAAGTTGTTCAATAGTAAATTGTTTGTTATTGATTTCATCAAGTATGCCAAGTTTGTCTAACATTTCTCTAAGAATCGGTTCGTAATCTTTTTGTCCGTTTTGTTCCATTTTATCAATTAAGTCGCCGATAGAGATATTTGTTTGACCTATTTCAGATTTAATTTCGGCTAATGCTTTAACAGCAGCATCTACAGCTTCAGAAATTTTTTGTAAGTAATCGTTGCTTATTTCGCCGTTTGTTTTGATTGCGTCAAGTTTAGCATCTATACTGCCAAGGCCGTTGAAGAGGTTGTCCATATTTGCAAACAATTTTTCCCAGTTTGCTTGGTTTCCTTCAACGAAGTTGTTGAAGTTTTCAGAATCTTGTTGCATTTGAGCATATATTTGGTCAAGTTTGTCGTTGATACCGCCTAATTGATCAATGATTTGTTGTAAAAGTTCAGATTCAGAAAGACCGCCGCCTTCATATTTTTCATAAAGTTCTTTAATCTTTTCAAGGATGTCGCTGCTGATGCTGTTAGAATCACCGACAAGGCTGATAACTTGATTCATCAATTCTTCCATTGATAAACCGCCTTGTTCGTATTTAGAAATCATTTCTTCGATTTTTTCTGCAAGTAATTTATTTGCTTCTTGGTTGTTTTTGTCCATATTTTCGATTACATCTTTTAAATCATCTAATTTACCAAGAGCTGATTCAATATTTTGTAATTCTTTAAGAATTTTATCGAGCATTGTTTCTGCAGTCATGTTTCCTTTTTGAACTTCTGCATTGAGTTCTGTAATCAAGTCAATGATTTCTTGGTATTTAGCATCTGATCTGTCTAATGCTGCAAGGATTGCATCACCGATTTGTTGATTTTGCATATTGCCGTTTTGAATTTCATTTCTTATATTTTGTAATTCAAGCAGCAATGCTTCATTATTTGTGCCCATTAATTTTATTATTTCATCCAATTTGTTAAGGATTGGAGACATATCTATATCAACAGTTTGTTCTACACAGCTTTGAAGTGCTGCCATAACAACTGCTGTTGGAATTACAACTGTTGTTGCAGACGGAGTTGCCATTTGTGCGGCTGTTGCACCGCCTAAGAATGTTTTGCGGGCTGCTGCTTTGGTTTTTTCCCACAATGAGTGTCTGGGGATATTATAAGTTGTATCTTTGCTGTCTAATTGTGCTGATGAATGATTTTTTTTGTCTTTTTTACCAAAATTTACATTGTGTTTATCTGTTTGATTAAAAACACCTTCGTTTAAGCTAATGTTCATTGACTTTCCTACTCCTTGTCTAATATGATTTTGGGGACTGTACAAAGTTAAAGTACGCTGAAAATAAAAATTGCCAAATTCTTATTAAATATTAAGAAATATGAAGCCCTGTTCCCCAAAAAATATTGATGTTAATAGTGTTTCAGCAGTTTTTTAACTTAATGTTTTTATATTATAATTTAAACAAAAACGCATGGAGAAAATAAAAATGAATTTTGAAAAAGGTGTTCTTTTTGATCCCGGATATTCTGAATTTACCTATTCGTTTTCACAAAATGCCATCTCTGTAGAAGAGATAATGTCACAAATCAAGCCTTTGCATCAAAAAAAGTTTCAGTACAAAATTTTTTTTCCGAAGATTGTAAAGGTTATGCACAATAGTGTTGCTTTTTATCTGGGCTGTCTTCTATGGGCCAATTATATTGTCTGTAAGTTTAAAAACAGTCCTAAACAAATATTAAATAATCCTTATGCGGGAAAAGAAATTTCTGAGTCAGAGCTTTTTTATGAGATTGATTTTATGCTGGATTACTTTGAGAAAATAAGAAAAGATTCTCAATATTTCCTCGCAAAACCGTATACTTTCCCGCAGGAATGGAAGGATATATTAGTAATTTACAAAAAATTTCTTAAACTCAACGGAAGTTTCTCATCAGCATTAACGACAGCCGATATTAAACTGCCTGATGAAATAAAAATTCTTTCTGATTCAGAATGCGATGAGGTTTTAAATCAGATAGAAGCAGTTTTGTCTTCCGGAAGATTAGAAGATTTGTTTTCCGTAAAAGAAAAGTGTATCTGAAGTATTCTAGACCTGAAAAGATTCGCTCAGTTCTTTTCTTATTTCTTCAACAGAGACATGTTTTACATGCGAATTTTCATCTTTTAAAAGGTAAACTTCTTTAATTCCGGCCTGCACAATAAATCTTTTGCACAGGATGCATATAAATTCATGCCCGTAGATATACATAGTCGCATCTTTACATCTGTCTTGTCCCGCCTGAATTATGGCATTTTGTTCTGCATGGATACTACGGCAAGTTTCGTACATTGTTCCGGACGGGATATTATTCTCAATCCTGTAACATTTGCCTAATTCATAACATGAAACGACTTTTGACGGTGTTCCGTTGTAGCCTGTTGCTTTGATTTTTTTGTCTTCACCTACAATAACCGCACCTACTTTTGCTCTGAAGCAGTTAGAACGTGTTGCGCAAGTTTTGGCAATTTCTAAAAAATAATCATTCCATGGTTTAATCATAGTGTTTATTCCTTTTCTTTTTCTTTTTTATCTATTCTAATCCTTGTAATAAAGAGCTGAAATCGATGTTCATATTTTTCCCCATTTCAATCAGCTGTCTGTTCAACTCTTCTTGAGAGACGGTATTTGGCTGAGGTGTGGCTGCAGGTGTGTTTATTTTAGAGGAATCTTCTCTGTTTGGTATTGCCTGCCGGTTATCAAGATATATGTTTTGGCGCTTCATGCTGTCTGTAACCAGTCTTACCATATTATCCAACTCTTCTTGTGAAATGATGTTTGGTGTGTGTTGAGAGCTGTTGCAGTTACAAAACGAATTTGTGCCGTCTTCTGATATCCACCCGATAACTTCTCCTTTTGTATTTTTAAAAACCAGAGTTCCGTTAACAATAATCCCTTTTTCTTCCTTTTTGGAACCCAGCTTTATATCTCTATTGTTTTTAGGATAAATAAATCCGTTATTATTTTGATTAAAAAGAGTCCAAAGTTTTGCATTTTGATTATTTCTTGCTTTTTTAGTAATTATTGGTGCAGATGCTACTGCAATAATTGAGACTATTAATAATGTAATAAGAGCTTCCGCCAAAGAGAAGCCAAGTGTCTTTTTCATAGTTTCCCCTTTTGCTTTAATTGTATGCATTTTTTTCGGAAATTACAACTTGCATAAAAAAAAACCTAAAAAACGCCTGTTTGTATGAAAAAAACACTTGCCAATATTTAAGATTTAAATATAATAAGAATGTACATTTTAAAAGAAGGGGTTTACAACCATGAACAAAGAAGAATTAGTACAAGAAGTTGCTAAACAAGCAAAAGTTACTCAAAAAGAAGCATCTGATGTTATCAATGCTTGGATGGAAACTGTAGAAAAAACAGTTGCTAAAGGACAAAAAGTTACTTTAGTAGGCTTTGGTACTTTTGAATCAAGAAAAAGAGCTGCAAGAACAGGCCGCAATCCTCAAACTGGTAAAGAAATTAAAATTGCTGCAAAAACTGTACCTGCTTTTTCTGCCGGTAAAAAATTCAAAGATGCAGTTAACAACAGCAAGGTTGGTTCAAAAAAATAGTTATTTCTTGCTAATTAGAATTGAAAAAAGCTGCCGCAAGTTCGGCAGTTTTTTTATTATATTAGTTTTCAATTTCAAACGGCATAACATATTCCATAATATAATCATCCATGACAAAGCCGTTTTCGATATCTGTCACTACACTGTCAATAATTGAAAATCCCCAATTTTTATATGCAGAAATAGTTGAATCATTATATTTATTTACCGTAAGAATAATTTTTTTTAGCCCTTGTTTTCGGGCTATGCCTGATAAAAATTGTAACGCTGCACGACCCAGTCCGGAATTTCTGTATTCTTTCTTTATATAGAGTTTTGACAGAAAAAGATAATCTTCTTTAGTACAAAATCCTGTATAACCGCATATTTCAGAGCCTTTTTCAATAAAATAGTAGTTATATCCGCAGGCAATCTGGGACTTTACAACTTCATAAGATTGGAATTTTTTTACCATATAGTTGATTTGTTCGGAACTTAACAGAAACGGAAAGTATTCATGCCATATAGCATCTGCTAATTTTGTAAATGTTTTTAATTTTTCATTTGTATCAATTTTATTAAATAGAATCATAATTCCAATCTACAACAAAATCGACTTTATTGAACAGATTAAGTTTTTTCATATAAATTATACTATTAGTGTTAGTTGTCATTTTGTAATGTAAATTATATAATTGTAAAGATGTTTAAGAAGTTTATAGTATTTGCAATTGTTTTATGGATTGGCGTACTTGCTGCATTTGCTGATTCAGCATATAGATTTGACGGTTTTATTTCTGATAATGCCGGTGTTCTCGGTGTTGAAGCGAAAAAAAGTATTAACGGATTTTTGTATGATTTACAGCAAAAAACCGGTGCTGATATTGCTGTAGTTACCGTAAAATCACTGGATGGAAGACCAATAGAAGATACTGCGCTTGAAATCGGCCGTACTTTTAAAGTCGGTTCAAAGGATAAAGATGAAGGGGCTGTTATATTGGTATCACCTTCTGAACGTAAACTTCGTATTGAAATAGGATATGGTCTGGAGGGGGTAATTACGGATGCACATGCCGGTCGAATCAGAGATGAACAGATGATTCCATATTTTATAAAAGGCGATTATGAAAGCGGTATTTGGAGGGGTGCATATACCCTTGCTGCAGATATTGCCGGATATGAAGGAATTAAACTGAATACAGATACGAGAATTCCTCCTCCTGCAAAGTCTCAAAATGATACAAACTGGCTGTTGCTGCTGCTCTTTTTAATTCTATTCTTGCGTGGCGGTTTTTGGTTTTTTCCGTTTGGCTTTGGCGGCGGTTCTTATCGCAGCTCAGGAAGTTTTGGCGGTTTTGGAGGCGGCGGAGGCTTTGGAGGCGGCGGTGCAACAGGAGGCTGGTAATGTTTTATCAAAATAAAAATTTAAATGAATTAGTGGATAATTTAAAAAAAGAATTAGACACCAGATTAAAATCAGTATTTATTTACGGCTCAAAAGCTAATTCCGGTACTGCGGATTCTGATACAGATTTAATGATTATTGTCAAAAATCTTTCTGCTGAAGATATCAGCATCTGTTCAAATTATATAAAAGCATGGGTAAAAAAGAAAAATCCGGTCCCAGTTTTTATGGGAGAGGAGGAATGGTTTGCCTCATGTGATGTTTACCCTATGGAGTATGCTGATATAAAGGCCAATCATGAAATTGTGTATGGAGAGAATTTGATTTCTGGCATAGAAGTAAAAAGTTCTGATTTGAGATTACAATGTGAGCATACAGCCAAGAATATATTAATGCGCTACAGAAAGTTTTATGCATTGAACCCCGGGCGCAGGGAATTAGAACAGAGTTTTATTCCTGCAATAAAAGATGTTACGGCGGTTTTGAAAACTATATTAAGAATAAAACAAACAGATGTACCCAGAGATGTTGAAGATATAATAAAACTTTCTGAGAAAATAGGCATTGAGGGTACTGATATTTTTGGTAAACTGGTTTCTTTTAAATTAAAAAAGTGTAAAATAGAAGATGTCGATAATGCGGCAAAAAATTTTTTGAATATGTTAGATAAATTGTTAAAATATACAAATGATATGGAAAACTAGAGGAGAAAATTTATGAAACGAATCGTATGGCTTTCTTTAGCGGCAATTGTAATTGTTGTTGGTCTATTGGTGAACTACTATATCGGAACATACAACAATCTTCAGATTTTAGATGAATCAGTAAAGTCGGATTGGGCTCAGATTGATAATCAATTAAAGCGAAGAAATGATTTGATACCTAATTTGGTACAAACCGTAAAAGGGTATTCTGCTCATGAAAAAGAAGTTCTTACAAATATTGCTGATGCAAGAGCAAAATTAGCAGGTTCAATGAAATCCGATGATGTAAAAGCAATCAGTCAGGATTCAGACCAGCTGAGTTCTGCTTTGTCAAGACTGCTTGTTGTTGTTGAAAAGTATCCGAATTTGAAAGCTGACAAATCTTTTATTGCATTACAGGATGAGTTGGCCGGAACAGAAAACAGACTTTCCGTTGCGAGAAAAGACTACAACACAAAAGTTAAAGTATATAATGCAATTTTGAGAACCTTTCCTACTTCAGTTGTTGCCCGTATAGGCGGTATGAAGATTAGAGAATATTATCAAATATCTAAATCAGAAACAAATGTTCCTGAAATTAAGTTTTAAGATTTAAAATTTTATTTCAAAGCATAAAGACCGGTCTCAAAAATATTTGATTTACCGGTCTTTAATTTTTTGTTACAAAAGCAACTGGCAAATTTTAAAATTTTTTGATTATAATATTTTTGTATTAACAGTTAACTAATTTAAGATATGATTACAGCCGTCACAAATAATTCAAACAGACCTTTCGTCTTTAAATCTTTTCAAGATGTTGCAAAGCATAAAAGTGTATTATCGAGCATTCAATCAAAAAGGCATAAAGTTTCAGACGAACCCGATAATCCTACAAAAGCTAAAATAGCTGTCGGTTCAATTGTCGGTACAGCTGTTCCTTTGGTTTTGTTTGCAAAACAGCAAAAACTGGATTTGAAAAAACTATCTTCTTTATTTAATGTTAAATATGGTCTGAAAGAGATGATCGGCGTCAGTGCAGGCTCAATTGCCGGAGGCGGTCTTGCAGGGATTGCTTTTGACAAAAAAAACACCGCTAAAGAAAAAATTGATGAATGCACCTTCCAGTTTTTAAATTCCGTAATTCCTCCTGCGATAATTGCAGGTGCTTTGAAAATAGCAGAGCAAAAAGCAGGCAAGGCTAAGGACAATAAACTTTTAAAAATAGGGATTTTAACTGTTGGTATACTGGCAGGCATGCAGGTCGCCGTCAGAGCGGCAAATTTGATAAATGATCCAAAGGATAAAGTACCGGATAGAAAATTGAGCATGCTTGATGCCATTGTGAATGTAGATGATGCTATCGGTGCTTTAGTTCTTGCTGATTTTCCGTGTATTAAAAATTTACATATAGATAAACTTTTGCCTGTCATCTATGCGTGGTGCGGTTATAGGGCCGGTGAAACTAATTGACGATAATTCAATTTTCATATATAATTAAAATCTGAAATTTTGAAGTATTAAGGAGATTATCATGAAAAAGGTTTTCGGTTTAGTGGTTTCTCTTGCTGCTATTTTTGTCATGGCTTCTTCAGTAATGGCAAATGAACAGAAGATAGAAGCCTATGCGCATCCGACTATGTTCGGTTCTGACGCTCAAGAAACAGTTTCTGCTGATGCGTCTTATATTGTCGGCGGAAAAATATTAAAATCCCAACGACAAATCGGTATTAAAAACAAAGATAACGTAGTAGTGGATTCCTGGGTAAAGGATATTCTTGCTACTATAAAAGAAAATACCGGCGGAAAAGTATTTAATCCTAAAATGCCTGTTTTACGTTCAGAATTGGCTGTTATACTGGCTGAGGGTTTAAATATTAAAAATAGTACTCCGGGATACAAATATAAAGATATCCCTTCTAACTATTGGGCTAAAAGCTGGATTGACAAAGCTTTAGTTGCAAAAGTAATGATTGGCTATCCCGATAAAACTTTTAAACCCGATCAACCTGTAACAAAAGCAGAAGTTTTTGCTACAATTGCTACTTTGATTCAGGTACCTACTGACAGAAGTCTCGTTGTTCCTGACTTCAAGGGCAAACAAATGAAACATATTCCGAGATGGGCTGTTGCTCCGACAAAAGAAGTAGTAGCTTCACAACTTTTGGATTCTGTTCCGAATCCGGCTAAAGTAGCTAATGACGAATATCTTTCTAAAGAACAGGTAGCTTATCTTGTCGGTACTTTGAGACAAAATTATATTTATAACTACAAAAATGGTACTGCCCAATCGAAATTTGCTCAATATAAGCCGACATGTTTTACTGTTAAGTTGACTGAAAGATTAAGCGCAAGAACTTCTAATGTAGGAGATAAGTTTAATGCAAAATTGACAAAACCTGTTGTTTTGTCCGGTCAATCTTTTGACGAAGGTGCAGTAGTTAAAGGTGAAGTCGTTGAAGTGGCAAGACCGGGTATCAAAAATCCTGGATATATTAAAGTTAAATTTTTACAAATTAAAGAAGGCGACAAATGCCTTAAATTCCCGAAAAATATCTCTGAAGCACAAGCTAATGAAATTCAAAATCCTAATTTCTTAGCAAGACTTATCGGTGCTCCTTTCTCTGCAGCAGGCAGAGTTGTGGGCGTTGCCGGCAGAACCGTTGGCGGAACAGTTAATGTTGTTGCAAACGGACTGGAAAAATACGGTGACAACTGGTCTAATGCTTTCCTCAATACTGTTGATATGCACCCGGGTGCAGGATTGAAGAGTGTAGGCAACAGCTTCATTACTTTGGGTAAAGGCATTTTTGATATTGCGAAGTTAGTCGTAAGCGGTACATTTGGTGTATTCTATGAATTAACTGATGAAATTAAATACATCATTATCCCGAGTGCTTCTAACAACTCCAGCTTGAATCCTGATGAAGAATTGACTATTATTTACTAGTCAAAAACTATAAATAAAAGAGAGCCTTTGAAATCTATCAAAGGCTCTCTTTTATTTACCCGTACAGACATCTTGCTTCAAATCAGAAGGTTCCATTGTCCAAACTTTAATGCCGTATTTCTGTGCGACAGTGTTTAGTCTGTTTAAATACTTTTTGTCTTTTTGCGGATTTTCCATTATTAAAACAACGCCCGGATATTTTTTTGTTACTGTTGAATAGTACAAAGCTTGTCCGATTGATTCGCCCCATTTTGAAGCAAAATCAAATTCAATAGCATGTGTTTTTGTCAAACAATCTACACGGGCTTTGTCATAAAGAATTACTTCCTGTATTCCGTTATTTTTTTTACACCAAGCATTTTGATACTCTTTCTCAAGATGTGCTCTTGCTGCGTATGCGTTGCTTTGTATAAAAGTAAATAATATAGACAGGATGATAAAAAGATAATTTTTCATTGTTAGCTGATGGTACACTATTATGATTAAAATTGATATTAGCCAACTGACTATAATTTTTTTTATTGTATTTTGTAAAAATTTAGAATATTATTTAACAAAGGAGGAGTTTATAATGAGACAAGTTTTAAAATTATTATTAATATGCAGTTTTATATTTACAGGCGTTTATACAGCGGCTGTTCAAAATCCTGTTCTTGCCGCTCAGGTTAGAGCTGTTCATGCAAGGCATATTCTGGTCGACACCGAGGATGAAATCAAAGCAATACAAAAAAGGTTGGATAATGGTATTACCTTCGAATATTTGGCTCAGAAGTATTCAAAATGTCCTTCCGGTGCTAATGGCGGTGATTTGGGATTCTTTAAACGGGGGCAAATGGTTAAAGAGTTTGAAGATGCAGCTTTTAGTATGCAGCCGGGAGAGATTTCTCAGCCGGTAAAAACGCAATTTGGCTGGCATTTAATTAAAGTGATTGAAACTAAGTAACAAAAAACCGGCATTTATCCGCCGGTTTTTTTCTGCAAATTGTATTTCTTGACAAAAAGTTAGTCATGCCTTACAATTGATTTATAAAATGTTCACTTGGCCTAACATTTCTTCAGATGAACTTTTACCATAATTTACCTTTTGGGGGCTGCATTGCAAAGATGTAGTCTTTTTTTTATTCAATATTTTTAATTTTTATTTTTGTTATTATTTTGAATTTTGTTGCTTACTAAGTTTGCAATAGGTGTTACTATAACCGGCCCTATAAATCGATAAATTACTGTAAATATTACAACAGGAGCTAACAATTTGATACCTGTTAGTTTTGATTCCGTAATTTTCTTGGGTGCATTAGGATTGAGTTTTTTGTATACAACCTGCAAATCTGTCATTTTGTTTTTAATTTTACCGTCCAGCAGATATGCACCGGCAGTGCATAGTGCGGTTGTAATAACCTGATTCAAAATAAGAGGTAGTTTTTGTTCTTGTTCAATACTTTTAGATTTTCTGGTTTCGTTTGCATAAAAACCGGTCAACCATATACTTTCGCCGGCAATAAGGTGCGGCATAAAGTTCGTATCCTTAAACCAGTTAATAAAGTTTTTGTATTGTTTAGTGTCAATCACTTTACCCATTAATGTAGCTATAGTATCATATACAACATTTGCTGTTTTTTGATTCCATCTTTTACCTTTTTCCGCAATATCGGCTTTTAACAGGCTGTTTAAATTAGCTTTGAAGGATGGTGATTCTTGCGGTTTATTTATTTTTGTAGCATTTCCTGCAAAATTTTGGAAGATTTTTTTGTTTTCATTATCGCCTTTGAAGCTCATGAAGGAATAATCTACTGAAGCTTTTTGTGCGGGTGTAATAACATCAGCCGGATTTGGTTTATTTTTCTTTATTCCGAGTGCTCCAAGTATCGGTGGAATCATCATAATAGTTAATGCTGCTTTTAAAGGTAAAAATACAGGTTGAACTAATCTGATGGTTGTTTCTTTAAGTGCTCTTTTTACTTCAGGGTGTACATTTTTTGATGTGAGGTCAAGATTCTTTTTAAGGAAATTTTGCGGATTTTCTGTTAATCTTGTAAAACTTCTTTTTATTGGCTCAGAAACAAGGAACGTAAGTCCTAATCCTACCAGACCGGTAGAAATTGCTTGTCCAATCTGGTATCTGTTTTTCATCTTGTCACTTTCATCTTTTGCCGGAAGTGCTGCAATAGCAATTGGTCTTAATAATGCAGTCAAACCCAATGCAACAAGAGCTTCAGTAATAAGTGTATTGCCGGCAGTTTGGTCTATAAACCAATTAAAAGCTCTATTTTGTACAAGCTTGCCTGCAAAAGTATGCTTTAGTTCTTCAGCTGTTTTAGAGGCATATTTCGAGACATATGTATTTGAACCTTTAAAACTCAAACGACCGCTCGGATTTAATCCGGCGGTCGTTTTTGTCGCACTTGTATTCACATTTATTTTGTCACTCTCATA